>NZ_SLWB01000018.1 GCF_004340205.1 Acetobacteroides hydrogenigenes | reverse complement strand
GGACTTTCGTTCAACCAGTCGGCTGAAGTCCTCCTTCGTCGACCACAAGTTACGTAATTTTTACTCGAAATGCTTGCTTTTTATCACAGTACCTCTTGGGAGGGGTGTTGGGGTGGGTAATGTCTCTTCATCTTTGCCTTTCATTTCTTTGTGCCCAAAGAAACGAAACAAAGAAAGGCTGTCGTGGCTACCCTCGACTCCGCTCGGGTAGCGCTCCGTTTGGGTAGTGCATCATGAAAATGCACGTTGTATTCGAGGTGACCGCTGAGCGAAGTCGAAGAGGTAGGTTGCCTCTGCTTTCGCATAAAATACATGGTAGCATTATCCATTATGAACGAAGTAAAAATTAAGCGAGTGTACTATGCGCCGGATGGTGACGACGGTACCCGTATACTCGTTGATAGGCTTTGGCCACGAGGCTTAACCAAAGAGAGGGCCTGCGTGGATGTATGGCTAAAGGATATTGCGCCCAGTACCGAACTTCGTAAATGGTTTGGGCACGATCCTGCCAAGTGGGAGCAGTTCAGGGAGCGTTACCATCGCGAGCTCGAAGCAAACGTTAATCTGGTTTCCCTTTTAAAGGAAAAGCTGAAAGGGGGAGCGGTAACGCTGCTCTTTGCCGCAAAAGATGCGGAGCATAACGAGGCGGTTGCGCTTCAGGAATGGCTTAACCGCAGGTCCTAAGGTGCGCTTTGCATCGTATCTTACAACGAATAAAAAAATAGCATATCATGAAAAACGATCAGCTTTACCCCGAATCGTCAAGAGAGATGTCCGAAAAGAGAGCCGCCCTTGCGCCCGAGATCTCGGAAGCCTTTGTAGGCTTTAGCAAGGCGGCGTTTAAGGAGGGTGCGCTATCCGAAAAAACAAAACAGCTTATAGCCGTTGCGGTAGCGCATGTAACCCAATGCCCATACTGCATACGCTCGCATACGCGGTTGGCCATGCGTAAGGGTGCCACCAAGGAGGAGATTATGGAGGCCATTTGGGTGGCGGCCGAAATGAGAGCCGGTGCAGCCTTCGCCCACGCAGCCCTAGCCGTCGACGAAATGGATAAGGTGAAGCCTTAACCGCTAGCCTTCGGCTATTCCAACGAATTATGGAACGCAAAAAAGGCAGCCCTAGGGGCTGCCTTTTCGTATGTTTGCGAGCGGTTGGCTCGTGGTGTTACTCCTTGCTTTCGTGGCGTACGCCGATGTCAATAATCTTACGGGCCGACTGGTAGGCGTTGTAGAACTCGGGCTCGCGGCGGCGCATAAGCTCCATTTGATGGTCGATCTGATCGGTGAGCAGCTCCTTGGCCTTACGGATAATCTCGTTCATCGACATTTTAGCCGCAACGCGGGTAGACTCCTCGCTGCGAGGCGTTGCCTATTGGCTTAAATGCGCTGTTAACTAATGTTTTGGATTTAACTGGTAAAGCACATTTGTTTCTATCCGAACCAGCTACAGATGCATCTGAGCAATCTTTAGATGCATCTTTCGAAGTAACAGATGCATCTGAACGATCTTTAGATGCATCTTTCGAAGTAAAAGATGCATGCTTTAGCGGTTAATAGCTAGTCGAATAGCTGTTTTATATCCCCACGAAGCTGCGGGCCGACCCGTAGCCACGCCAAGGTAGCCCGTAGCGGTAGAACATCTACCCGTAAACGAAGGGGCGGCGCCCAGCACCCCATCATGGCTACCCGTTAACCTAACGGCTACAGTTACCGAAATATTTAACCTTTGCCGTACAACCGTAGCGTATTTTAGCTACATTTCGCCCATCTATTTTAAATCGTAAACCTTTAGGTAAATATTATGGTAACTGGTATTTCATTGGCATCCTATTCGGGATGGAGGTTTACGAATTATTAAAGAACGATTGCAAGCGTAACAAATAGAAGAATAGCACTCTTATCATTTCGTTAAACACAACACAATGTATATATCAAAAATTAAAATTGACTCATTCCGTAATTTTAAATCACAGGAGATTGAATTTAGAGAGGGAGTGAATGTGATTATTGGACACAATAATGCAGGAAAATCTAACCTTCTAAGGGCTATTTCTTTAGTCTTAGACAGCAATAGATCACGTAGATTAGATGTAGATGATTTTCATAAAAATGTAACATTTGATGAATTAAAGGCTAAACCCCCGAAAATTTCGATTCAACTTACAATAAGTAAAGGAGAAAAAGAGGAACCTGATGATCTTGCAACAATAGGAAACTGGCTGACAAAGTTAGATGCCTCCTATGAGGCACAGCTTACTTATGAATTCTTTCTTCCTGAACAGGAACGAGAGAAATATATTGAAGAACTGGAGAGAATAACAGAGACAAATAAAGGTAAAGCAAAAGAGTTAGCTTGGAAAACAATTCGAAGAAGTTTTATTCGCTTATATACTTATAAAATATTTGGAGGTGATCTAAAAAACAGAAGTCAGGCAGACGCAGAATCATTACAAAAATTCGATTTTCAATTCTTGGATGCAATTCGCGATGTAGAAAGAGATATGCTGACCGGAAAGAATACACTATTACGAAATGTATTCCAATTTTTTCTTGATTACGATTTAAAAGCAGATATTAATACACAAGGAAATGAAGAGCAACTAAGAAGAAAGGAAGAAATAAGAGCGAGACAAGAAAAATTTGCATGTATTGCTGGTAGTGCGATATCTGAACTGCAAGAACGTATGTCTGGCGGCAAGGATCAAATACTATCGTATGCTAAGGATACTGGTGCATCTTTCAACAATGCAGAGCCAGATTTTGATGGAAGTATTTCCGAGATAGAGATGTTTTCTTCTTTGCAGTTGATAATTAAGTATACTACGGGTATTGATTTAACCATACCTGCTACGCATAACGGATTGGGTTATAACAACCTTATTTTCATGTCGCTACTGCTGGCAAAAATGCAGGTTGATGCAGATGGAGCCTATATGGGAAGTAATGCTAAAGTATTTGCAACATTGGCTATTGAAGAGCCTGAAGCACATTTACATCCTGCAATGCAGTATAAGTTTTTAAAATTCTTAAAAGAAGATAGAAATAAAGCGAGACAGATTTTTGTAACTACACATTCCACGCATATTACTTCTGCTGTTTCTCTTGATGAAATAGTTTGTCTTCATCAAGAAAACGGAGAAACTCATGTAGGTTATCCTCGTCTTGTTTTTCCACCCGATAATAAAAGTAAAAAGTATGTCCAACGATTTTTGGATGCAACTAAGTCGGATATGCTTTTTGCCCAAAAGGTTATACTAGTGGAAGGATTAGCAGAGCAACTATTACTTTCAATCTTTGCAAGATATTATGATTTACAAAGAAAAAGTGAGTACGATCAAACATCCCATGACGCAAGTGAAGTTTATCAACCTGTTAACCTAGAAGATAATCATGTTGCTGTAATTAATGTAGGAGGTCGTTATTTTAATCATTTCCTCTACTTATTTGATTCAAATAATCAGCATACAATAAATAAGAAAATTGCATGTTTGACAGATCGTGATCCTGTCCGTAAATTGAAAAGTGGCAAAGGTTCAACAACTATGAAATGCTATACTTTTGAAACAAATCAGGATAATAGTTCCTACGAGTATAGTAATCATGCTTCATTGCTCATTGATTCTTATAATAAGCATCCTAATATAAGATTCTTTAGCCAAGATGAATTGAAAGGAAAAACCTTTGAATATGATTTGGTAACCTTTAATCCTACATTCAAAGGTTTAGTAACAGAATCAACATCTAATAGTAAAGAGATTAAAGAATTAATGGGATGGTTTGAAGATTCGACAAAATCTGTAGCAGACTTTCTTGATAAACTTCCGAAAGGAACAACAGAGAATCCCAATACACAAAATGTAAGAATTGAAGAAGGTGTAAAAATCTGTAACTGGGCATCTGACGATGATAAGAAAAAAGCAATCATCGCCTCTCGATACCTAAATTCAGTAGGAAAAGGAGAAAATGCCTTAGAATTGGCATTTGCTCTAGAAGAGAATTTAGATAACTATGGTAAGGAATCTTATATACCATTTGAAGTACCAACTTATATCAAGGAGGCTATAGAATGGATATGCAAATAGATTCAAATCATATAGTTTCTAACATAGAACAACATTTTAAGGTCTCTGCAGGGCCTGGTGCTGGGAAAACCCATTGGCTGGTGCAGCATATTAAAAATGTACTGCACAATTCAAAACGGCTGAGTAAAACAAGAAAGATAGCCTGTATAACATATACCAATGTAGCAGTAGAAACAATATTAGACAGATTGGGTAACTATTCCGATCATGTTGAAGTTTCAACTATACATAGTTTTCTTTACAAGCATATAGTAAAGCCTTATGCTGTATTTATTGCAGATGAGTATGGTTTGAATATTGAAATAATGGATGGACATGATGATACAATACTTTCAAATTATTCATTTTTAGAAGAATGGAAAAAGAAGACACGGCAGTTTACAATAAGTGAATACAATGTTGTTCATGATGCATTTAGCAATTTAAAATGGAAATATGATTCAAATATGGATCTGATTTGTAAAACTGATCGTCCATTTAAGGCTGGTAAATATTCAATAAAAAACGATTCATATTTTGAATACAAACTTATGACATGGGAAAGAGGAATTATTCATCATGATGATGTTCTCTTTTTTAGTTATAAGATTATTCATAAGTTTCCTTTTGTATTGGAAGTCTTAAGAGCCAAGTTTCCCTACTTCTTTATTGATGAATTTCAGGATAGTAATCCTATACAGGTTAATATTATACAAAAGATTGGAGAAAGAGAGACTACTATTGGCATTATAGGTGATATTGCTCAGTCAATTTATGGATTTCAAGGGGCTGATCCTTCTCAGTTCTCAAGTTTTACATTAAATGGAATGCAATCTTACGAAATGATTCAAAATCGTAGAAGTACAAATAGTATCATTAATGCATTGAAATTAGTGAGAAAAGATTTGGAGCAAAAACCGTTTAGGAATAAGCAAGGAGAATTACCAAAAATATTATGCGGCGATCGTATCGTTGCATATACACAAGCACAAGTTTATTCTTCGCAAGAGAATGTTATTACTTTATCTAGAAATAATATCACAGCCAATGCTATGAAGCAACATTACAATGGGGGGCAATTGAATAATAAATTGTTTAATGAACTTCAGACCCAAGATACCAATACCGAACGTCGGTTAGTCATAAGTTCTTGTGTAAAAGGTGTTGAAATGGCTAGAGAACGTAAATTCAAGGATGCTATCAAGGAATTGATGGCGATTTATAAAAGAAATGTTCGTGATAAGGAGGATAGGAAAAAGAAAGCATTAAACGATCTACACTTTTTGATGGAACGCTATGATGTGTTTAAAGGAATGTCATTGTTGAATTTTCATTCATTTTTAAAAAGAGAACGATTTAGTGATATTTCAAACTTATCAAAAGGTGGTGCAAAAACATTCTACGAAAACCATAGTTATCAGGACTTAGCATTATGTGTGCGCGTACATGAAGACTTGAGTTCTCATAGAACAATTCATAATGCAAAGGGTGATGAATTTAATAATGTGTTATTGCTCGTAAATGACGAAAAGGATTTGGACTTTCTTAATTCACCAAACTTACAAGTAGACGAAGAACATCGAATTGCCTATGTTGCTTTGAGTAGAGCGAGAGAACGTCTTTTTATTTCAACACCAAGTCTTGATCTAAAAACGAGAAAAAAATTAGAGGGCGTGTTTAGTATAGAGGATGTGTAAACATATCTTTCAAATACAAACTAAGAATACAGACCCACTTAAAGTAATATTATCAAACCCAAGTTTTGTACAATAACATTTCAACAACTAATAAAAAAGAAACACTATGTACCTTTTCTTCGACACAGAAACAACTGGATTACCAAGAAACTGGAAAGCACCTGTAACGGATTTGAACAATTGGCCTAGGCTCGTTCAGTTAGCATTTTTGCTTTACGATAAAGCAGGGAATAAAATTGAAGGCGGAGATTTTATAATAAAACCTGAAGGATTTACAATTCCTGTTGATGCATCGAGTATTCATCGAATCACTACAGAACGAGCACTTCGTGAAGGACAACCATTATCTTCTGTGCTGCTTACTTTTCAGGATCTAATCAGCCAATCTGAAGTACTTGTTGCACACAACATGAGTTTCGACGAAAAGATTGTAGGCGCAGAATTTTTAAGAGCGGGTATGCATAACTCTATACCAGCTAAACATAAAATCTGTACAATGCAAAGCACTACAAATTTTTGTGCTATTAATGGCCCTTATGGTTATAAGTGGCCTAAGCTGTCTGAACTACATTACAAGTTATTCCGAACAGAATTTGAAGAAGCACATAATGCAGCAGCCGATATAAATGCTACTGCAAAATGTTTCTGGGAACTTAAAAGAATTGGGAAGATATAGTCTCCTTTTAACTATTTAATAGACAAACATGAAAAGATTCATCCTTCTTTTAGGCTTACTTTTCTTGACCATCTGTTCGTTTGGTCAAATAATGGTAACAACTGGTAATGTAAATTTTAGGACAACACCTGGGGTAAGTGAAAATAAGATATGTATAATACCTAAGGGTATCACAGTAACTATTGTTCAAGATTCCATTGAATCTGAAAATTGGACTAAAATATCCTATAACGGTAATACGGGATACGTTAGTAATTCATTTTTAAAAAGCATATCCACTTCGTCAAAACGGTATAATTACAGCAATACCTATGGTAGTACAGAAGTAAAGTACTACAAGAATTCAAAGGGAAACAAGGTTCAATCGCCAACATACTATAATACTGTACCTGCAGGTGCAACTGCTGTTTGTAACGATGGAACCTACAGCTTTAGCAACAGCAGAAGAGGCACATGCTCTCATCATGGTGGAGTAAGAAAATGGCTATAAAATAATTTTTACTTTAATACATTCTTTAGATTCAGTTCTAAGGTGTGGAGATTTTGATAAGGATATGCTTTCAGTCCTTTAAGTTGAAAGCATGGTAATAATTACTAACCTATTAACTTATGCCATCAACAGGTCAAAAACCAGGGAAAGGTACTTATAAATGTACCAAATGTGGCGTAGTTATCACATTAGATGATAACACAGACACATTACCTCCATGTCCAAAGTGTCATGGTTCCAATTGGGTAAAAATTGGATAAACTATTGGGGTTGTTCCTCGTTCGACTGAGGCTATAGCCTCAGTCGAACACCATTATATGCCATTTTAAAAAGACGACAAAGTGCAAACAGACTATACTAAATTACTGCTCAATTTTAAATCAATTCCTCAGTATAAGCGAACTAAAACGTTTATGGAAATTTGTGGATATCCACATTATGAAAATGTCTGTAGTAACATTTTACAGTTTTATCTTAACCCAAACAACGACCACGGACTCAGAGATTTAGTTCTTAGTTCGCTTTTAAAACTAATAGACACCGATTTTAAATTCGATAATGACTTTGAAGAAATTAAAGTTTACAGAGAATATAAGACTATAAAAGATAACAGGCTTGACCTGCTTATATTAACCGAAAATTATGCAGTTGGTATTGAAAACAAAATATTTCACCATTTACATAATGACTTAAACGACTACATGAAAACTGTTGAATCATTCTGTTATAATTCAAGAAAACCTATTTGCATAGTTTTATCTTTAAACAAATTGACATCCAAAGAAGATATTGAAAAGTTAAAAATCAATGATTTTATAAATGTTACATATGAGCACCTTTTCAAAAATATCAAGCATAACATCGGAAAGTATCTATCAAACTCTAACATCAGTTATATAAACCACTTTACAGACTTTATAAAATCAATAGAAAACCTAACTCCTAAGACAATGGAAAATAAAGTATTATGGACATTCTTTAAAAACAATTCGGAAGCAATTCAAGATTTGACTGATAGTTTTATTGAATATAAAAATTCTCTAAATCAAAAAATATATCAACTTAACGACACAATATCAAAAAATGAATTTGCTCCATTGGCTGATAAACAATGGATTTATAAAGAACCAAAATTATTGGTATTAGTGCATGACTATACAATTAAATCAAAATATAAAGTATCTATTGACACATATATTGGAATCAATGGATGGGAAATTCAACTATTTGGTCGCAACAATCAATCAACAGACTTTATTTTTAATACGATGTGCAAAGTCAATGATTTTTTGCCAAAACCATTTGAAAATTATGAAAGAAATAACAGACTTATTTATGAAAGATTTGAAACAGATGTTGACCTTTCAGTTATAGCAAAATCATTAACGGACTTATTGACTAGGGTTGAGAATTATAAAAAGCGGACAGATGAGAATAATGACATATAATTGATTGGGTTGCTCTAGCTGTGCGTAGCGTCCTCGCTACGCTTGGTTTAACGAGGCTTTTAGCCTGATAAATACAAACAGTAGCGGAAAGCAATAGAACCATAGAAGAAGTATTCGCTTATGTAGACTAGTAATATATTGATAATAGCTGCAGCCAATGGCAGACCGATTTAGAGATAGCTATCGCATACCTTCAGCCCGCATGCAACGCTGGGACTATGGTTGGAATGCCGCCTACTTTGTCACCATTTGTACGGCGCATCGCGAGCGCTACTTTGGCGAGGTTGTCGCTGGTTTGGATAACGATCAACCGGCAGTGCAGCTATCGGAAATAGGAGAGATTGCCAAACGGTGCTGGCAGGAGATACCTAAACATTTCCCGTTTGTGCTATTGGACGAATACGTGGTAATGCCCAACCATGTGCATGGCATTATCGTTATTAATAGGCAGGAGGGTTCTGTAGAGACGCCCAACCTGGGCGTCTCTAGCAACCTGGGCGTCTCAAACGCGTCACCAAGCCCTAACAATATCGTAAGCGTTGCCGATAATTCCATCGCGGGCATTTTAAATAAAATGTCGAATTCGGATATTGCAAGGAGGGATGTAGATGCGCCCAAATTGGTTCCCGAGACGCCCAGGTTGGGCGTCTCTACACGAAACGTTTCCGTTGATAATGGAACGGGTAATTCCCATTCAGCGGGCGGCAAAAACGACAAATGGGAATCTGGAACGTTGGGGGTTATTATTAACCAGTATAAGCGGGCATGCACCATTAATGCCCGTAAGATCCATGCCGATTTTGCCTGGCAAACGCGCTTTCACGACCATATTATCCGTAACGAGGAATCGTTTCAGCAAATCCGCAGCTACATTGCTGGCAATCCTGCTAGCTGGGAGGTTGATACGCTGTACGGGTAGTTTTGGTTGAGCGTACCATTCTTGCTACACTCAGCTAATCAAGGATGGGCGAAGCCGAAAGGAATATAAAAGTAGAGAGAACTAAATAAAAAAAGAATGAGGGTAGCTAAAGCAAGAATTCCAGAGGAATCAGTACTATACCCCAACTGTAGCACCTACAGCTACACCGATAGCTACGAGGGGATGGTAACCGACGAGCACAATAGGGCGAGCATTGAAGCATTTGGCAGGCTATTCCTAAAGCCAGGTCCTAAATGGGTCGATTGGCTTTTTGTGTTGCGAAATAGAATAGTGTCGGTATTTGGCCTTAAAACGCCCTCGAATAGGATGGATGCAGACTCCCTAAACAAGCTGGAATTTGAGCCGGGTAAGCAGGCGGGGCTTTTTAGGGTGTTCAGCGTTGCCGAAAATGAAATAGTCTTAGGGGAGGATGATAAGCATTTAAAGTTTAGAGTCTCCCTATTTTTAGATGGCGGTAAAAGCAATCAGCAGCAAAAGGTGGTAACGGTAACAACGGCCGTAGTGTTTAACAGCTGGTTTGGGCGTTTATACTTTATTCCTGTTAAGCCATTCCATAAGCTTATAGTTAGGACAGGGCTAAAAAGTAGCCTTAAGCAGCTGGAAGCAGAAGTCGCAGCATACAATTAACCTAAATAGTCAGATAGCATGAATTTTAAAAAATTTAGAATTAACCAGACGTTGCTTATCGAATTTGTTTCGGTATTCCTTGCCGTATTTCTCGGCTTTATGGCCAATCAGTGGCGCGATAGCTACAACAATAGCAAGCTGGCAAAGCAGACCGTAGAGAACATTCAGTTCGAGATCCGCAACAACTCCAAAACGCTTACAGGGATGCTGGCAAATCATAAGGTGCAGCAAAAAAAGATAGACCGGCTAATGGAGATAATCGATGATCCCAAGGCAACGGAAAATATAACGTTAGATTTACAGTTCAAGCTGATTAGCTCCAACTCGTGGGAAACGGCCAAGCTAACACAGGCTGTTGCCTACATGGATGTAAAGCAGGTATCCGATATTGCTGCCGTATACGAAATCCAGGAGTACTACAAGAATTTGGTGGACGATTTTACCAGAAGTACCAATGTCATTTCATCGGATGATGTAAAGGAGGCGAAAATTTCGCTTTTAAAGATAAAGCGAGCCTTAGGTAAAATTGTCCCCATGGAGTCGGATCTGCTGGTATATTATAGGGAGCTGCAGAAGAAGATTGCAAAAAGCGAAGAGTAGTACGACATAGTTAACCTTTGGGGGTAAGCAATGGCCATTGGGTAGAAAATATTAAGCCCCCGTTGAGAGACCTCCAATGCTGCTTGTTCGTAAAATGGGTCAGCACTATTCGGGGCTGTTCGTTAGGAGGGCGTTCCGGTCCCTCGGATGAAATGCGCGAGTATTATGGCTTAGTAACTTTGTAGCATGTTTCTGTTTTTTGGGCTATGCCTCTTCGAGTCTAAAGCAATAGCTGCAGCCTTATTGATGTAGAATTTGTAGATGCAGGGCTTACACACTATCGGTTGATGGTGTATTGCATAATTATTTTTACCTTTAAAAGGTTTAGTAGCAGGTAATCCGTTAATCTAAAATGTGAATCTATGGCTATCAAAAAAGCGTATTTGCTGCTCCTTATTTTGGGGTTTATGCTTGTGGGGAACAAATCGTACTCGCAAGCCGATAAGGAATCGTCTGTAGTTTACTTTACCGAGGATATTTCGCCCGATGGAGTTATGAAAATTTTTCAGCATGTAAAGGATCATGTAAAGGGTAATGTGGGCATTAAGGTGCACTTCGGCGAAGATGGAAACGAGTACTTTGTTCCGGCAACAATGGTAGAGCCGCTTTGCAAGGCGCTAAATGCTACCCTTGTGGAAACAAACGTTGCCTATAGAGGTCGTCGTAGCCAAACGGCTACCCATATCGAGCTGGCGCGCGATCACGGTTTTACGTTTGCGCCAATCGACATCCTAGATGAAGGTGGAATCTTAAGCTTACCAATTAAGGGTGGAACCCACTTTAAAACTGCATTGATAGGGAAGAATATCGAGAAGTACGAAACCATAGTTTACTTTACCCACTTCAAGGGGCACGGTAGTGCTGGTTTTGGTGGTTGTATTAAGAATGTGTCGATGGGTATGGCTGTTCCCCAAGGAAAGCGCGCCATGCACTTCAACAACTTTCCCAAGCCCGATAGCAGCAAGTGTATAGCTTGCGGCGATTGCGTTCGCGACTGTCCTGCAAATGCCATTACGCTGAATCCGTTGAAGATTAATAAGGAGAAGTGTATAGGCTGCGGAAAGTGTATCTCTACGTGCCACAACGGGGCTATTAGTAAGCCCGATGACGAGGAGCAAACAAAGCGCTTCCTCGAAGGGCTGGTTGAGTACGCTAAACCAGTGGTGGAGCTAAAGAACTCGGTTTTCTTCAACATTGTCATCAACGTATCGCCCAGCTGCGATTGCTCCGGCAATCCTAAAACCCCATTTGTTCCGAATATTGGGATTTTGGCTTCTACGGACATAGTTGCCATCGAGGCCGCCGCTCACGATTTGGTAGATAAAGCTCATCACTGCAACGATGCATTCCTAAAGGTCAATTCGGTAAGCGGAAAGCGTCAAATTGAGTACGCTTACCAGCTAGGAATGGGCAATATGAAGTATAAGCTGGTAAATATCGATAAGTGAGATCGTATAACGAAGAGTAAACGATTATATGTGTATTACGTCTAGCCACGTTAAAAAATTATTCAGATGAAAAAGATCAGATTGTTGCTGTTTGTCCTAGTCCTATTCTGCATTAAGGCGCCAGCATTTGCCCAAGGTTTTACACCTCCAGCAGAGTCGAACGCAGTGGTTTACTTTGTGAGGGTCTCGAACTACGGTTATGCCGTTTCGTTTGAGTATTTCGATAACGATAAGTTTATTGGAATATTTAAGGGCAAAAACTACATGCGCTACGAGTGCCCAGCCGGCGAGCGTCTTCTTTGGGCGTCATCGGAGGATAAGGAGTTCTTAAAGTGTAACCTAAAGGCTGGCGAAACCTACATCGTTCTGGTAAATATCGAAATGGGTGCGTGGAAGGCCCGAATAGGCTTAGAGCCAATTACTGCCGACCATAAGGTGTTTGAGCGCGCTAAAGAGCTGGTGCTTGCACAAAAACCGGTAGAAACTCCCGACGATAAGATTCAATCGACACAAAAGAAGCTTGAAGAGAGAGGGTTTATTCAGGAAATACTAAAGCGCTACGAGAACGAATGGAAGAACGCTAAGAACACGAAGGTAATTAGCGAGGATATGTTTATTCCGAAGGATAAGCTGAAGTAAAGCCTTGCCAAACGAAGGGTCGTTCTGCTTATAGAACGACCCTTCTTGGTTAGTTAACTACCTATATCTTCTTTCCGATATAGAAAACGTAGCCGTAGTACTCTTTATACTTGGCGTACAGCAGAGCCTCGTGACGTTGGTTTGCCACGAGATCTTCTGCAGTTCTGTTGCCGGCATACTTTTTCAAAAAGGCTTCCTGCATGGCTGCTTGGTGAACGTAGAAATGTTCAGTCCAGCAGTTCTCTGGTAGAATAAACGTTGCAATAGGCATATATCCGGCCTTTTGCAGCTGTGCTACCTTGTTCGAAATCGTATCGATTTCGGGATAGGCATCCATCCAAAACTCGTTGATCTCGACAGGGCGCTCTTCGGTAAACCATGATGCTTCGGTAACGGCAATATAGCCTCCTGTTTTCAGGAATCTACGCCACTCGTTAAGCCCACGTTCGAATCCTATATTGTAGATTGCACCTTCCGACCATATCAGGTCGAATTCCTCATTCCGAAAAGGAAGGTTATCCATAGAGCCTACTATACCTTTAACTCTACTCTGAAGGTTCAGCTTATGGGCATTAGAGTTGAACCGGTCGATAAATAAGGGGAAAAGGTCGATGCCGGTAATAGTACCTGGCGCATGCTGGGCCAGCACCATTGTCTGTCCTCCAGTGCCGCAGCCAATATCGGCGATTCGTGACTCGTTGGTAAGGTTGTCAATAAAACTCAATGCCTTAATGGTAACCTCTGGGCTACCGGGACCTTGTCGTTCAACGCTCGAAAAGTATTCGCAGATTAGGTTGAAGTCAAACTCGTGAATTGATTTATTTTCGTTACTCATGATGTTTAAAACTAAATTGTTGGAAGTTTGGCAAAAGAATATAGCTTATTCTTCACCATCCCTAAAGTTGAATAATATATAGACATGAAAATAACTCCGACATGCATATGTCTGAGTTGAATTAGGGGATAACCAAAGGCAGAATACCTAAGGTTATTTACTTCACAATATCCGTATTTGGTTTAAACATCCAAAGATTTTAGAGCGGTAAAGGTAGGCAATAGTTTGTATCAATGCTATGCAATCCGTTTATTTATTGTAATAGCGTTGAGTTACTACACCTAAATGCTAAAGCACAAACCTCGGGAAGCACTCCTCGATGTTTACATCCTCCTCGTAAACGCCTTTGGGGTAGTCTATCTTTGCTAGGAATAGCCCTTGCGATGGGGCAGATGTACCCGCCAAAGCCCTATCCTTACCGCAAATAATATCGTGCACCTGTTCGGGGGTAATCTTTCCTTTCCCAACCTCCAGAAGCGTGCCTACAATGGCACGAACCATGTTTCGGAGAAACCTGTCGGCTTGGATGACGAATACGTACTGATTAGGGGCGTATTCTATCCATTCGGCACGAGTAATGGTGCAATTGTTCGTTTTTACATCGGTATGCAGCTTGCTAAAACTGGTAAAATCGGTGTGGTCGAAAAGAATGGGCAGAGCCTCTTTAATTCGCTCTACATTTAGTTGTCCTTTAAAGTGGTAGGAGTAGTCGTTTATGTAGCTGTTTTTTGTGGTATGTAAAAAGTAGTTATATGTGCGCGATATGGCATCGAAGCGTGCATTTGCGCTATCGTCTACCCTTTTAATGCTATAGGCGGTGATGTCGGCAGGAAGAATGCAGTTAATCTTGTGAATGAGGTTCGAATTCGATTGTAGATCGTCTTTTACCGAGTCGAAATGGGCAACGAAGTAGGAGGCATGCACTCCCGTATCGGTTCGTCCAGCACCAATACTTTCAATGGGTTCGCGAAGAAAGGTAGATAGCGCATAGTTTAGCTTCTCCTGAACCGATGTGGCGTTTGGCTGAACTTGCCAGCCATGGTAGCTGGTTCCCTTATACGAAATGCGAATGAAGTAGCGAGGCATTACAATTTTTTTGGTAAAGATAGCGATAATGCTAAATTTGCATACCCTACTAAAATTCAAACAAATTGGTAGGATAATTAAACGAACCTTAGAGGTTAACCATATTTAACGCCATTTCTAAGGGCTTATAGAATAATGTGGAAAGTAAAGCCGTTAATTTGGTACTATAATCGAAATAAGAAACAAAAGATAATTCTTATATGAGTGAAGTTGTGAATATCAAGGAGCTAAACGAAAGGATTCAGCAGGAAAGTGCGTTTGTTGACATCATTAGCATGGAAATGAACAAGGTTATTGTTGGACAGAAACACCTTGTAGAAAGCTTAATGATTGGGCTTCTTTCTAATGGACACGTACTTTTGGAGGGGGTTCCAGGCCTTGCAAAAACGCTTGCCATTAACACTATGGCTAACATTATTGATGCTAAGTTTAGCCGTATACAGTTTACCCCCGACTTATTGCCTGCCGACCTTATTGGTACGATGATATACAGCCAAAAGAACGAGGAGTTCTCGGTAAAGAAGGGACCGGTTTTTGCCAACTTTATTCTTGCCGACGAAATTAACCGTTCGCCCGCCAAGGTGCAGAGTGCGCTACTCGAGGCTATGCAGGAGCATCAGGTTACCATCGGCGATTCATCGTTTAAGCTACCAGAGCCATTCCTTGTACTTGCTACTCAAAACCCATTGGAGCAGGAGGGAACCTATCCGCTTCCAGAAGCACAGGTAGACCGTTTTATGCTAAAGGTAATAATCAGCTACCCTAAGAAAGAGGAAGAAAAGCAGATTATTCGTCAAAACATTGTTGGCGAATTCCCTAAGGCAAACCGAGTGCTAAAGCCCGAGGATATTGTAAAGGCACGTCAGGTTGTTCGCGATGTTTATCTCGACGAGAAAATTGAGCGTTACATTGTCGATATTGTATTTGCAACCCGTGATCCTAAGAGCTACGGCCTAGGCAAGTTCGAAAATATGATCTCGTACGGGGGATCGCCACGTGCAAGCATATGCTTGGCACTAGCCGCAAAGGCATACGCATTTATAAAGCGTAGAGGATACGTTATTCCAGAAGATATTCGCGCCGTAGCATACGATGTTCTTCGTCACCGTATTGGATTAACCTACGAGGCCGAAGCCGAAAATATCACTACCGTAGATATTATTACCGAAATCCTTAATGCTGTTGAAGTTCCATAGTCCTAGAAGATACATTTTAGACACAAGATTTTAGAAGCAAGACACAAGGTACAGGATAAAAGATGCATGAATTACTACGAAAGGTTTAGATCATGCAGACACAAGTCTTGACACTTGATTCTTGATACTTGATACTTGAAAGCTTATGGAAACATCAGAACTGCTTAAGAAGGTTCGGAAAATAGAGATTAAGTCGCGCGGCCTTACAAATCAAATATTTGCGGGAGAGTACCATAGTGCTTTTAAGGGGCGAGGTATGGCTTTCAGCGAGGTTCGCGAGTACCAGTATGGAGACGATATTCGTAATATCGACTGGAACGTATCGGCGAGGTTTAACGATCCGTATGTCAAAATTTTTGAGGAGGAGAGAGAACTTACCGTTATGCTCCTAATCGATGTTAGCGGATCGAGCCATTTTGGAACACAAAAGATGTTTAAGAATGAGCTGATTGCCGAAATTGCTGCTGTGCTCTCTTTCTCATCCATTCAGAACAATGATAAGGTCGGAGTTATCTTTTTTAGTGATAAGGTGGAAAAGTTTATTCCTCCTAAAAAAGGTCGATCGCACATCCTTCGTATTATTCGTGAGATTATTGAGCTGCAGCCCGAAAGCAATAAAACCAATATTGCCGAAGCACTTCGCTACTTAACCAATGCCGTAAAAAAGCGTTGTACCGCATTTGTGCTTTCCGACTTTAACGATTTTGGCGATTTGCCCTCGGATATAAAGTTTGAGGAAGCGCTTAGGATTGCAGGGAATAAGCACGATTTGGGTGCCATCAAGATCTTCGACCCTCGTGAAGTAGAGCTGCCCAATGTTGGTTTGCTGGAGGCAGTTGATGCTGAAACAGGTGAGGTAATTTGGGTGGATACATCATCGGCTGCGGTACGTAAAACCTACAATCAATGGTGGAGCGATGCTCAAAATTCGCTTGCTACAGCTTTTGCCAAAGCCCGTGTGGACTGGGTAAGCGTTGCTACGAACGAAGATTATGTAAAACCATTAATAAAACTCTTTAAGCATCGATAGGTAATGGGAGTATTACGAAAATTTGTCGGCATTCTATCGCTTTTGCTTTTTGTTGGCTCGGCTGTAATTGCGCAGGATTTTAAGGTACGCCTCGATTCTTCTAAAATACTTATAGGGAATCAAACCGCGCTTACGCTGCAGGTTAAGCTTACGGATGGGAAGAAGGTGCGTTTCCCAAACTTGCCTGATACGCTTTCTTCGGGACTTGAGGTTGTTAGCCAGTTTGCAACCGACACTTCGGAGGTTGATAATGGGCTGCTTTTAACCAAGCGCTACCTTATTACATCGTTCGATTCTGGAAGCTACGTCGTGCCTCAAATTCCTGTGCTGTATTTTGATGGATCTAAAGTCGATACGCTTTACACACAACCTCTAAAGTTAAGGGTAAATACAGTAGCCGTAGATAGCACCAAGGTTCCCTTATACGGAATAAAGGAGAACATAAGGGCTCCCTATACATTTCAGGAAATAGCCTTGGCTATTCTGTCAATTCTTCTGTTAGTAGGAATCATCATTGCCATATACCGCTACTTTAGGAGAAGTAAGGATGAGCCCATATTTACCTTTAAGAAGAAGGTTATAGAGCCTCCTCATGTAATAGCATTTCGAGAATTAGAGCTGCTTAAGCAGAAGAAACTTTGGCAAAATGGGCATGTTAAGGAATACTATTCGGAGCTAACCGACATTCTTCGTGTATATATAGAGGAGCGTATGGGAATCAACGCAATGGAGATGACCTCTTTCGAAATCCTTGTTGCTCTTAATTCGAATGGCTATTCCAATAAGGCTATTTACGATAGGCTTATGGTTATGCTTAATACGTCGGACCTAGTGAAGTTTGCAAAGTATGGCGCAGACCCTATCGAAAATGATAGCGCAGCGAACTGCGTATACGACTTTATTGATGATACCAAAGAAGTTGCTTTTGCTGTAGAAGCATCCAGCAGCAGCGAAGCTAAGGAGCCATCATCAAACGAAAACATCTAGAATTTTATGAGTGGCATAATATTACATAATCCGAATTATCTATACTTGCTGTTGTTGCTTGTACCTCTAGTAGTTTGGTATATAATCAGGAATAAGCACTTTACGCCAAAATTGAAGGTGTCGTCGGTAGCGCAGCTCAAAAATGTTAAGTCATCAACTCGCCGTAGGCTTCGCCACATACCTTTTATATTAAGGTGCTTGGCTATTGCCTTGATTATATTTGCGCTTGCACGACCTCAATCGACCCATAGCAAGAACGATATAACGACAGAAGGTATTGATATTGTTTTGGCAATGGATATTTCGAGCAGCATGCTTGCCCAAGATTTTAAGCCAGATAGAATATCAGCGGCAAAAAATGTCGCAATTCAGTTTATAACCGATAGGCCGAACGATAGAATTGGGATGGTTGTTTTTTCGGGCGAAAGCTTTACCCAGTCTCCACTTACTACAGACCATGCTGCGCTCATAAATCTTACCAAAGAGATAAAAAGCGGCATGCTCGAAGATGGTACAGCGATAGGGAATGGCTTGGCAACATCGGTTGCTCGCCTAAAGGAGAGCAAAACAAAAAGCAAGGTGGTTATTCTTATGACTGATGGCGAGAACAACCTTGGGGAAGTCGCACCTCTTACAGCAGCCGAAATCGCAAAAACCTTTGGCGTTCGTGTTTACACCATAGGGGTGGGTACGCGCGGCAGGGCACTAACACCAATGGCCACCGATTTTGGAGTGCAAATGGGCTATGCCGATGTTAAAATAGATGAGAATTTGCTTAGAAAGATATCTCAGATTACCGGAGGCGAATACTTTAGAGCCACCGATAATACAAAGCTTGCTGAAATCTACAATAAGATTAACGAGCTTGAGCGCACTAAGTTTCAAGTTGACAGGTATACTAAAAGGAGCGAGGAGTTTGGTCTTTTTGCGCTTCTTGCCGTTGCTATACTATTGCTAGAAGTTCTATTTAGATATTTGATTCTTAAGAGAATTCCTTAAAACTGTTGGTTCATGTTTAGATTTGCACAACCAGTATACTTTTATTTGCTGCTAGTAATCCCAGTCTTGGTGGTGCTATACTACTACTTTGTACGTACTCGCCGTAGGAATATGGAGCAGTACGGGCAACTTCCGATTATTAGTCTGCTTGCGCCAAATGTATCATACAAGCGCTTAAACCTGAAATTTATACTTTTCTGTATCGCATATGCAATTGTTGTACTCGCATTAGCACGACCACAGTTTGGGTCTCGAATAAAGGAGGTTAAAAATAGAGGCGTAGAAATTGTGGTAGCGCTTGATGTTTCGAATAGTATGCTTGCCGACGATTTTAAGCCTGATAGATTATCGACAGCAAAGCTGGCCCTATCGCGTTTGGTTGATAAACTTCGAGACGACAGGCTTGGTTTGGTAGTATTTGCAGGTGATGCCTATACACAGCTACCGATTACCTCAGATTTTGATGCCGCAAGAATGTTCTTCAATACCATTAATCCAAACATGGTTCCCCAGCAAGGAACGTCGTTAGGTAAGGCTATTAATTTGGCGACAAAATCTTTCTCAAGTGCTTCCAAAACGTCTCGTGTGCTTATTGTAATCTCGGATGGCGAAAACCATGAGGACGATCCAATAGCAGCTGCCGAAGAGGCAAAAAAGAATGGCGTAAAGATTTATACGGTTGGCGTTGGGCAGCCACAGGGGGCACCAATACCTGTAAGCGGAGGCTTTCTAAAGGATAAGGATGGAAACATTGTGATTACACGTTTAGACGAGAAAACGCTACAACAGATTGCCACTGCAACCGGAGGTAAGTACATTAGGGCTACCGGTAGCAACTTCGGGTTAACGGATATCCTTAGCGATGTCAGAAAAATGGATAAGATGGAAATGAAGTCGTATGTCTATGAAGACTACGACGACCAGTTTCAGGTATTGCTGCTAATGGCGCTTTTCGTCTTACTTCTCGATTCTATTATAGTGCAAACCAAGAATATTTGGTTAAGCAAAGTTGATATATTTAAAAGTAGGTAAAGCCATGATGAGGTATTGCATTTTTGTTGCACTTTTATTTGTTTCTTTATCTTCGCTTGGACAAGCACGCAAACTTATCCGAAAGGGGAACAAGGAGTTTGATAAGGGCAACTATTCGCAGGCAGAGCTAAGCTTCAGACAAGCGCAGGCTGTTGATACTGCATCGGGTGATATTACCTATAATATAGGTAATTCGCTTTACATGCAGAAGAAGTACGATAAGGCATTAGGGGAATACCAGAAAAGCTTACAGCAAACAAAAGATCCAGGTCGTTTAGCAACGAACCTTCATAATGCCGGAAACGCTTTGTTTAAGTTGAATAAGTACCAAGAAAGTGTTGAAGCTTATAAGAAGGCGCTTCGACTTAACCCTAGCGACAATCAAACTCGATACAACCTTGCTCTTGCACAGCAGAAGTTAAAGGATCAGCAGAAAAACAACAATCAAAACAACAAGAACAACAAGGATCAAAATAAGGATAAGAACAAGCAAAATAAGAACGACAATAAGGATAAGAAGAACGATCAGAAGAAGGATAACAAGGATAATAAACAAAACCAGAACCAGAACCAAAAGCAGCAGCAACAACAACAGCAACCCAAAATTTCGAAGCAGGATGCTCAACGGATGCTGGATGCGCTGCAAACAGGTGAAAATAAGGCACAAGAACGAGTAAAGGCTCAGAAGATGAAAGCACAAACTCGTAAGCCAGAGAAAAATTGGTAGTGTAGTAATTACATAACGATATGAAACGAATATTAGCGATAGTTGCTTTACTTACAGTTGCGTTAGGTGCTTTGGCTGATAATGTTACCTTCGTGGCGCGTGCACCTCGTGTGGTTGCTGTTGGCGAACAATTTCAGCTCAAGTTTGATGTGAACGTAATGCCCGACGATTTTTACAATCCCGACATTAAAAACTTTGAGGTTTTGGCAGGACCTAATATGTCGCAGTTTCAGAGTACTACTATAGTTAATGGGCAAGTTTCCTCAAAAAATTCGATCTCGTATACCTATATACTAGAGGCAACCCGAGAAGGTAAATTCTCAATTCCTGCTGCTGTTGTAAAAATTAATGGCAGAACCTATACCTCGAATAGCTTAGTTATTGAGGTTGTGAAAGGAGACGCATCGGCATCTAGCCGTGGATCAGCAGGTAGTGTACGTGCACCAAAGGGGGCTAGCAATGGTTCGGTATTTCTTAGAATGGAGGTAAACAAATCATCTTTGTACCGAGGTGAGTACCTAATTGCAACGCTAAAGTTGTACACTAGGGCCGATTTGGAAGGTCTTGGCGAACCAAAATTCCCATCATTTAATGGATTCTGGAACCAGGTAGTGGAGGATAACGACCTTCGTCTAAATTTTGTTCGAGAAAAGTATAACAACAAGGTTTACGATGCTGCTGTAATACGTCGCTACGTGCTATTTCCTCAGCAGGTTGGTAAGTTAGTTGTTGATCCATTCGAGCTTACCGCATCAATAGTAGAGCACACTGCTCCTCAAAGTGCTTTTGATGCTTTCTTTGGAGGTGGAGGAACACGTGCACGCAAAAGACTGGCTAGTGCACCTATTTCCATTAATGTAAAAGAACTTCCAACTGGTGCACCTTCTTCGTTTAATGGTGCCGTTGGTTCGTTTACGGTTACAGCTTCTCTCTCTAAAAATAAGGTAAGGGCAAATGATGCGGTCAATTTGGTGGTAAAGGTTTCGGGTTCTGGCAATGTGAAACTGGTTGAAGCACTCAAGGTTAACTTCCCTGCCGATTTTGATACTTTTGATCCAAAGGTTAGCGATAACGTAAAAACAACTGCGGCTGGATCGTATGGGGTTAAAGTCTTCGAGTATTCGTTTATTCCTAGAAGCCAAGGCAAGTACACAATTCCTGCTTTAGAATTCTCGTATTTTGACACAAAAACAAACAGATACAAAACAGTAAAGACACAGAGCCAGACTATTGACGTTGCTCCCGATCCAACAGGAGGGGCACGTAATGGCTTACAAGGCGGTGCCGATAAGGAGAGTATTAAACTATTAGGACAGGATATAAAGTACATTAAGGTTGGCTCTACAATCTTAACTCCTAAGGGCGACTACTTCTTTAATACAGCAACTTACTGGTTAGTGCTTCTATTGGCATTTGTCGCTATTGTTGCTTCGTTTATGTTTTTGGCTAAACGAGAACGCGAAAATGCAGATGTGGCTTTCATAAAGAATAAGCGCGCTAATAAAGTAGCCTACCAAAGGCTCAAAAAGGCAGAGGTGCTGATAAAATCGGGTGATACTCATGGTTTTTACGAGGAAATGCTAAAAGCACTTTGGGGATATCTTAGCGATAAGCTGGCAATTCCGGTTTCCGATCTTTCAAAAGAACGTGCAGCACAGCTGTTGGTTTCTAAAGGTGCCGATGGAGAAACCATTAAAACCCTTACCCAAATTATAGAAGAGTGCGAATTTGCTCGTTATGCACCAGGTGGTCAGGGTGAAGAGAAGTCGGACCGATTTAACCATGCAGTTGAAATTATTAGCAAACTTGAACAATTGAAGAAGTAGCATGAAAAAGATATTTACCATAGTTGTTGCGTTGTTTGGTCTTTTAGGCTTAGCAAACGCTCAAAATCTTGAAGAAGCATTTGAGCAAGGCAATAAGCTATATGCCGAAGGTAATTTTAAGGCTGCTGCCGCTCAATACCAAAAGGTTATTGATGGAGGATACTCGTCGAGTAAGCTGTACTACAATGCGGGCAATGCATACTATAAGCAGAAAATGTATGCAAAGGCCATTCTTAACTACGAACGAGCCTATAAGCTAAATCCCTCCGATGGAGATATAAATCACAACTTAAAGCTGGCACGACTCCAGATTAGGGATAACGTTGATTCTATTCCTACCTTCTTTTTGGTAAACTGGTTTAACGGCATTCGTAATCTTTTAGGTGCAAATGGCTGGGCATGGCTAAGCCTGATCTCTTTTGTGCTTGCTGGTGTTTTATTCATTTGCTACTATTTTACAGGGACTCTTTTAGTTAAAGATAACCTTCGGATCTTCGGCACTATTTCTTTGCATTTTCTTTTTTGCAGTATGGACAGCGCAAGTAAAGACAAAGCAGGTAAAGCATCCTGCTGATGCCATTGTATTGTCGCCAGTGGTTGTTGTTCGAAGTTCTCCTGATCAGAATGGGAAAGATTTATTCATTGTACACGAGGGTATTAAGGTTACGTTTACCGAAAC
The DNA here is from genome assembly GCF_004340205.1 of Acetobacteroides hydrogenigenes. Lineage (NCBI taxonomy): Bacteria > Pseudomonadati > Bacteroidota > Bacteroidia > Bacteroidales > Rikenellaceae > Acetobacteroides > Acetobacteroides hydrogenigenes. Next base: position 61,124 of record NZ_SLWB01000018.1, on the reverse strand, counting down.
GCCACCAGTACCCGGTTGGCGCGAAATAAAAATTGCAGATGGAAATACAGGTTGGGTAGAGGCCAACACTTTTGAGGTGATCTAAAACTAAAACGATGCATAAAAAGGAGGGAGGTAACTGCGGTTGCTTCCCTCTATCTTTTATAAACAAATCCGTTAATGCTGTGTTTGTACACAAAAAATAGTGTCATGAAGAAATTGCTCGTGTTTGGATTGTTTTTGTTGCCATTTATAGTAACGGCACAGACAAAAACGTTTTACGACTTTAAGGTACTTACCATTGATGGAGAGGAGATTAGTCTCACTTCTTTTAAAGGAAAGAAGGTGCTGGTTGTAAATGTTGCCTCAAAATGTGGTTTAACCCCTCAGTATGAAGATCTCGAAGAGCTCTACCAGAAGTATAAAGATCAGAATTTTGTGGTGATCGGTTTCCCTGCAAACAATTTTTTGGGACAAGAACCCGGTACTAATGAGGAGATAAAACAATTTTGCACATCAAAGTACGACGTTACTTTTCCTATGATGGCTAAAATATCGGTAAAGGGGGATGATATTCACCCACTATACAGGTGGCTTACTGAAAAGGAGCAAAATGGAGTACTTGATGCTAAGGTAAAGTGGAACTTTCAAAAGTTTATGGTTGATGAAAATGGGAAACTTGTAGGATTTGCAGCGCCTAGCGAAAAGCCCAATAGCGAAAAGATTATAAAATGGATTAACAATCAATAAATGAGAGCTGGTTAACAGCTCTCTTCTTTTTATAAGCAGGAAAAAGGTATCTCAATAATTTTAACTCTCAATTTATTTGCCTACATTTCGGTAAATGTACCAATGTTTGAGATATGGAATTCTTGCTAAACAGCCCATACTTTACCTATCTGGTTCTGCCTATTCTGATATTTTGTGCTCGAATATGCGATGTGACTTTTGGTACAATTCGAATTATTCTGGTTTCCAAGGGTATAAAGAGCATAGCGCCAATTCTAGGCTTTATAGAAGTGTTTATTTGGATATTGGCCATCAGCCAAATTATGGCAAACCTTAATAACTGGGTTTGCTATTTTGCGTATGCGGCAGGATTTGCTACAGGTAACTATGTAGGCATGATTCTGGAAGAACGACTTGCAATGGGAACCTTGATTCTTAGAATTATGATTTCTGAAAATGCAGAGCAACTTGTTAAGGCACTAAACAAGGAAAATTTTGGATCTACTACGGTGCATGCAGATGGGGCACAGGGCAAGGTTGATTTAATTTACACCATTGTAAATAGGAAAGATTTGGGGAAAGTAGAAGATATTATCAAGCAGTTTAACCCAAACGCCTTTTATTCTATAGAGGAAGTTAAGAAGGTAAATAAAGGCGTTTTTCCTCGAAATTCAAGAACACGTAATGCCCTAATAGAAAGTTTCTGGAAGAGAGGCTATAAATAGCCACATCTTCGATGTATCGCTTATACCTTTAGATAGGATAAGTGAGCATAATTTGAAGCAATCGCACTGAGATTGAAGCATATTTAACAATGTAATCGGATGGATTGATTGGTAAAATAGTATTTTTGGCTACCTGGTAAATGCTAATTTTCTTTACTGAGAAAGGTCCGTTCTTTTAAATTGAAGATAGAAGTTTAACAAAATAAGTGTCCTTCGGGAAGAAATGGAGGTTTAATATGCAAAATAAGCTTCAAGAGCTAACAGATAAGCTCTATAAAGAAGGCTTAAGCAAAGGGACTGCAGAGGCTGAGCAAGTTTTAGCGAAAGCTAAGGCCGAAGCTCAACAGATTATTCAGCAAGCCCAGAAAGAGGCTGATCTAATAATTTCGAATGCCAAGCATTCTTCTGCAGAAATTGCAAAAAACACAGAGGCTGAACTTAAGATGGCCGCACGTCAAACCGTTAATTCGGTTAAGCAACAGGTAGAAGAAACTATCGCTGCAAAGGCAATTACACCATCGGTTAACGCTGCTTTTGCAAGTCCTGACTTTATTCAGGCAATTGTTAAGGAGGCTGTGGCTCGATTCAATCCTTCTAGCGAAGAGGAAAATGTATTAACTGTTTTGCTACCAAAAGATAAGCAAGAACAGCTTCAGGATTACTTCTTTAGTAAGGCTGGCGAAGCTCTAAGTGTATACCTTGACGTTCAGTTTAGCAAGACGGTTAAATCTGGCTTTAAGATTGCGCCTAAGGATGGTGGGTACCAGATTAGCTTTACCGAGCAGGATTTCGACAACCTATTTAAGTCATTCCTTCGCCCACGTCTTGTAGAACTTCTCTTCGGAGGTAAATAAGGTGCTATGATCCAAAACCAATACTACTATTTGGTTGCCGGATTGCCGGAGTTGTTTTTTGAAGCAGATAACAGAAAACTCGACTTCGTAAGCATTAGGGATTGGTTAAAGCAGAATTTGGAAGGCAATGACCTAGAACTGATAGATACGCTTTCCCTGCATTACGACAACGATAATGTGTTGTCCTTCATCAATAATCGTAACACCTTTTCGGAACGAGGTCTTGTTCCTAGGGATGTTTACGATGATGTAAAGTCAAATCTTAAGCAATTCCCTTCGTATATCGCCGATTTCTTTACCGAACTCTACACAGAGAGGGATGAAGAGGTATTGGCAAACGAAGACGAAGAAGAGCTCCAGAAATCGGTTGAAGTTGGCCTTTATAATCGTTTCTACGATTATGTGGCTAGCTATAACAACGAGTTTCTGCAAAAGTGGTTCTGCTTTGATAGGCAGCTGCGCAATATACTCGCCGCAACCAATGCACGAAAGTTAGGTAAGGAAGTGGCTCCAATCCTAGTGGGCAACGATTCCATCAACGTAGCGCTTTCGCATAGCCAGGCTCTTGATTTTGGCATGCGAGGCGAGCTCCCTCTTATGGATAAGCTGATGCCAATTCTCGAGATCTCCAATCTCTTCGAGCGCGAGAAGAAAATCGATATGCTTCGCTGGGATTTCATTGATGAAGCAAACATCTTTAACTACTTCAATATTGATAAGGTTATGGGGTATTTGCTTAAGGCTGAAATTATTGACAGATGGGTGAAGTTTGACCCTGTGTTAGGAGATGCGCTTCTAAAGAAGTACTTCAACGAGCTCAAAGGAACATTCGATCTGAATGCTGCCTTCGAAGAACAGTAAGTGAAATAGGATAAAGAACCAAATATGAGAACTAAAGGAAGAGTTACAGGAATTATTTCAAACCTTGTAATTGTTCAAGTTGATGGTCCTGTTGCCCAAAACGAGATCGGGTTTATTAAGCTTGGCGATGTAGCTCTTATGTCGGAGGTAATTAAAATCAACGGCGATAAGGCTTTTGTTCAGGTGTTCGAAAGTACCCGTGGTCTTAAGGTGGGTAACGAGGTGGAGTTTATGGGGCATATGCTCGAGGCAACTCTCGGACCAGGTCTTCTGCAGCGCAACTACGATGGTTTGCAGAACGACCTAGAAGAACTTGACGGCGTTTTTCTTAAGCGCGGAATTTACACCAAGCCTCTTAACGAGGATAAGCTTTGGGAATTCACTCCTACCGCAGCAATTGGCGAGGAGGTTGAAGCTGGCGATTGGCTTGGAGAGGTACAAGAGAACTGGGTGAACCACAAAATTATGGTCCCCTTTAAATTCGAAGGAAAGTATACGGTTAAATCGTTGGCTACTGCAGGTCAGTATCGCATTAACGATCAGATTGCCGTGCTTACCGACGAGAATGGGGAAGACAAAGTGGTTACCATGGTCCAAAAGTGGCCCGTTAAGCTTGCCATTAAGGCTTATAAGGAAAAACCACGTCCATTTAAGGTGATGGAAACCGGAGTACGTTGTATTGATACTCTAAATCCTATGGCCGAAGGCGGTACTGGTTTTATCCCTGGACCATTTGGTGCTGGAAAAACTGTGCTACAGCATGCTCTTTCGCAACATGCTGAGGCCGATATTATTATATTTGCGGCTTGTGGTGAGCGTGCAAATGAGGTAGTGGAAATGTTCGTTGAGTTCCCTCACCTTGAGGACCCACGTACAGGTAGAAAGCTTATTGAGCGTACCACAATTATTTGTAACACGTCGAACATGCCAGTAGCAGCTCGCGAGGCTTCGGTTTACATCGCCATGACAATTGGTGAGTACTATCGAGCAATGGGCTATAAGGTGCTGCTGCTTGCTGACTCTACCTCTCGTTGGGCTCAGGCGCTACGCGAGATGTCTAACCGCTTGGAAGAGCTTCCTGGAGCCGATGCGTTCCCAATGGACCTTCCTGCAATTATCTCTAACTTCTACGCTCGCGCTGGTTTTGTTTACCTAAACAACGGGAAAACCGGTTCGGTAACCTTTATCGGAACGGTATCTCCTGCAGGTGGTAACCTTAAAGAACCAGTAACCGAGTCTACCAAAAAGGCGGCTCGATGCTTCTATGCGCTATCTCAGCAGCGTGCCGACTCGAAGCGCTATCCGGCAGTAGACCCTATTGAATCGTACTCTAAGTACTTGGAGTATCCCGAAATTGTGGAATATCTAAAGGAGAAAATTTCGGAAGATTGGGTTAGCACCGTACTAGAGGTTAAGAATATTGTGCTTCGTGGACGTGAGGCCTTCGAACAAATTAACATTCTTGGTGATGATGGTGTGCCTGTTGAATATCACGACCGATTCTGGAAATCGGAGCTCGTCGATTTTGTAATTCTTCAGCAAGATGCTTTCGATAAGATTGACCAATCGACACCTCTTGTGCGCCAGCACTACATGCTAAACCTAGTTTCGCATATCATCAAGTCGAAGTTCAACTTCGAATCGTTTGATGTGGTAGGTAACTACTATAAGCGTATTATCAACGTTCTTAAGCAAATGAACTACTCGGAATTTGAAAGTGATAAGTTTAACGAGTACGAGAACGAGCTTAACAATATTCTAGCAGAAAGGAGGGTTGCTTAATGGAGACTACTGCTTTTAAGAAAATCTATACAAAGATTGAGAATATCACCAAAGCAACCGTTACCCTTCGTGCTGATGGCGTGATGAACGAGGAACTCGCACAGGTGGGCGAAAAGTTGGCTCAGGTGGTAAAGATTAGCGGTAACCTTGTTACCCTTCAGGTTTTTGCCGGTACCGAAGGTATTTCAACCGATACGGAAGTTGTTTTCTTTGGACATGCGCCAAAGCTTACCGTAAGCGACGATCTTGCAGGCCGCTTCTTTAACGCCTACGGAAAGCCAATTTATGGTGGTCCAGAGGTTCAGGGCGAAGAGCGTGAGATTGGAGGACCTTCGGTTAATCCATTTCGTCGCCAGCAGCCTTCGGAGCTTATTGCAACCGGTATCGCAGGTATCGACCTAAATAATACCCTTGTTTCTGGACAAAAGATTCCTTTCTTTGCCGATCCAGACCAACCATTTAACCAGGTAATGGCAATGGTTGCGCTTCGTGCAAAGGCCGATAAGATTATTCTAGGAGGTATGGGACTGTCAAATGACGACTTCCTATTCTTCAAGAATGTGTTCGATAATGCTGGTGCACTCGATCGTATCATCTCTTTCGTGAATACAACCGAGCAACCTCCTGTTGAGCGTCTGCTTATTCCGGATATGGCGCTTACTGCTGCCGAATACTTTGCAGTGGATAAGGGCGAGAAGGTACTTGTGCTGCTTACTGACATGACCCTTTACGCCGATGCGCTTGCCATCGTTTCGAACCGTATGGATCAGATTCCTTCGAAGGACTCTATGCCAGGGTCGCTCTACTCCGATTTGGCTAAGATCTACGAAAAGGCTGTTCAGCTTCCCAATGGTGGTTCCATCACCATTATTGCGGTAACAACACTTTCGGGTGGCGACATTACCCACGCTATTCCAGACAATACGGGTTATATCACCGAAGGTCAGCTTTTCCTTCGTGCCGATTCGGATACAGGAAAGGTTATTATCGACCCATTCCGAAGCCTATCGCGCCTAAAACAGCTGGTAATTGGCAAGAAAACACGCGAAGACCATCCTCAGGTTATGAATGCGGCTGTTCGTCTTTACGCCGATGCGGCTAACGCAAAAACGAAGCTGGAGAATGGTTTCGATCTTACCGACTACGATGAGCGTACGCTTAAGTTTGCCCACGACTACTCTAAGTTCCTGCTAGCAATCGACGTAAATATCGATGCTACCAAGATGCTTGACACAGCGTGGAATCTGTTTGCTAAGTACTTCAACCAAACTGAAGTTGCTATTAAGCAAGAGTTAGTTGAAAAATACTGGCCCAAAAACTAACATAAGAAGCGTATTGCTATGGGAGTAAAGTACCAAATAAACAAAACTGCGCTGAACGAGCTAAACAAACAGCTTCGTGTCAGAAAGCGTGCGCTCCCAACCATTAAGAATAAGGAATCGGCATTGCGACTCGAAGTGAAAAAGGCTAAGAATTTGGCCGACGAGGTAGAAGCAAGGCAGGCAGAACTTACGCAAAAGCTGCAGTACATGAGTGGGCTCTGGACTGAGTTTAGACCCGAACTTATTACTGTAGAAGATGTAAAGGTATCGCTAACCAAGATTGCCGGAGTAAAAATTCCGGTTCTCAAGGAAGTGATATTTACGGTTCACGATTTCGATCTTTTTAGCAGCCCATTTTGGATAGTGGAGGGCTTGCAGATTCTAAAAGAGCTTACAACGCTAGGAATAGAACGCGAGTTCTACCTACAGAAGATGCGACTTTTAGACCATGCTCGTAAAAAAACAACCCAAAAGGTTAACCTTTACGAGAAGGTGCAAATACCCGACTACGAATCTGCTATACGAAAGATTAAACGATTCTTAGAGGATGAGGAGAACCTTTCTAAGTCGGCGCAGAAGATTGTGAAAAAAAGATACGAGGAGGTGGCAGAATGATAGTAAAGATGCAAAAATATGCCTTCCTTGTTCATCATGAAGACTTCCCTAATTTTCTGGAAGATGTTCAGCGCATTGGAGTTCTGGATATCACCACAGAAAAAAGGAGCATGAATGAGGAGGAAAAGGCTCTTCTCGATTTAGCTTCTAGGTATAATGTTGCAATCAAAGCTCTTCTACGAAAGAAAGAAGGCTTAGAGCAGCTAACCAACCAAATGCCTCAAGATGTATTGGAGCGTTTTGAAGCTATCGTTAAAGATAGGGAAGCCTTGGATTCCGATCTTAAAAAGCTAAGAAAGGAGCATGCGGAGCATTATCCATGGGGTGATTTTAATCCTGAGGCAATTAAGGATTTAGAGAGTAAAGGCCTTAAGGTTAAGTTTTTCACCACACCTTCTAAACGATACGATTTGGAGTGGGAAAACAAATTTCCTCTGCAAGTAATAAACGAACAGAATGGGGTAATCTATTTTGTTTGTATCCAACCAGAAGGCGAAAACTTTGCAATTCCTGCAACTGAGGTTAAGGCTCCAGTTCACGCAAGTTCAACGCTAAGCAAGGATATTGCGGCTGTTAACTCTAAAATAGAATCTCTAGAAGAAGAACTAGCAGGGCTTTCTCACTATGTAGATATGCTTAGCAAGGCTCGTGCTGAACTTCTTGAGAATATCGATATAAAATCGATATTCTATGGCGCTAAACGTGAGGTTGAAGGAAGCGTTGTTTTAGTAACCGGATTTGCGCCACACGACTCTATTGGTGAGTTAAATGCATATCTTGAATCTAAATCAATTGTTTACCTAACCGAGGAGGCAACGGAACAGGACAATCCACCAATAAAGCTAAAGAATGGGAAGTTTGCTTCGCTATTCGAATGGATTGGAGAACTGTATGTGCCACCATCATACAATGAGCTAGATCTAACCGCATTCTTTGCACCATTCTTTGTCCTTTTCTTTGGACTTTGCATGGGAGATATTGGGTATGGATTTGTATTCCTTATAGCAGGCCTTTTGCTAAAGAATAGGACTTCGCTGAGTAAGTTTCGTCCATTCCTTATTCTTATGATGTGGCTAGGGGCAGGAACTATTATTATGGGATCGCTCTCGGGTGGTGTTTTTGGAACCGAAATGGCTACGTGGCCTTTCCTTCCTCAAAATATTCAAAAGCTATTCCTTAATAGGAATCAAATGATGCTATTTGCAGTTGGTATCGGTTTTGTTCAGATACTCTTTGGACTATCCTTAAAAGCCTATAACAGGGCCAACAAGAATGGCAACTGGAAGTTTGCGCTAGGGCCTATTGCATGGATCATTATTCTGCTTGGAGCTGCGGCATCGTTTGTAGATCCTATTAAACCATTTACATGGCATATAATACTAACTGGCGTAGGTATTTTATTGCTTTTCGGTAATCCCGATAAGAATATTTTTGCCCGCGTTGGATTGGGGATGGCCGAGCTGTATGATATTACAGGGTTCTTTGGAGACCTGCTGTCGTACATTCGTTTATTCGCGCTGGGCCTATCTGGGTCAATTTTGGGATTGGTTGTTAATCAAATTGCCGCCCTAACGCTAGGTTCATTACCATTTGGCTTAGACTATGTGATTTTTGGCTTAGTGCTTGTTCTTGGACATGGTGCCAACATTGCATTAGCTTCGTTAGGCTCATTTGTACATCCGCTTCGTCTTACCTTTGTTGAGTTTTATAAGAACTCTGGTTTTGAAGGGAATGGTAGGTACTATAGGCCCTTTGCAAAAAAAGTAAAACAGTAAAAGAAGAATAATAACAAAGTAAATTTTGGAGGATAATAACATGTTTGTATCTGTAATGCTCGCTTATGCAGGACTAGCTATCATGGTTGGTTTAGCATGTATTGGTAGTACCATTGGAGTATCTATTTCTGGTAATGCTACTATTGGTGGCTTAAAGAAGAATCCTGATATTTTCGGCAAGAGTATGCTTTTAACAGCTCTTCCATCAACTCAGGGTTTGTATGGTTTTGCTGCATTCTTCCTTTTCAACGGAATTATGCCTGCCTTTATTGCTAAAGGGGCTCCTATTGACATTGCTTTTGCAATTCTTGCAGCCGGACTAGCTATGGGATTTGTAGGCTACTTCTCTTCTGTTCAGCAGTCAAAGGTTGTTGCCAATGGTATTAACGAAATGGCAAACGGTAACGATGTATTCGGTAAGACTATGATTTTGGCCGTATACCCAGAGCTTTATGCAATTATTGCTCTTATTGCAGCGGTTCTTATTCAAATCAGCGTTGGACAAAGCTTAGGCGCTTAGTAAGCGTAAAATCAAAAATAAAAAAGGCGAATCTTCCTACGAAGATTCGCCTTTTTTGTAGCCCTACTCATCTGTTCTGCCATCTTTGCATCCCTCTTATTGTGCCTTATTCGACAAATATTTATACTTGATTTCAAAACATCTCTTTATTTTAGTTGTTTTTAAGGCGTACATCTTAACGTTTTGTTTGCTTTCCGCTCACTTTACATTCAAAAAAATAAGGCATGAAAAAGCATCCATACTTATATTTCACTATTCTTGTTTTAGTGGCAACTCCATTTGTACTAAGATACCTTTGGAATAGCAAGGAACCCTATCAACTAAACGTGCTGGTTATCGATAAGACTGTTTTAGAACCGAATAGACAGGAACACACCCCTCTGTTTTGGATATTAGAAAATGAGAAGTTTGTAAAGAAGGGTAATCTGCCTTACGATAAAAACTCTGACTATTACGGTTTCTTCCCCGATGGAAAGGGAAACTTTACGGTGAAAGATTTTGCCAACTACTCAGATTCGGCCTTAAGCGTATTGGCCAACAAGTACGATATGGCTTACTATACTGATTTGTATGGCGTTTATACAGGAGAGTGGTACGAACTTTATCCTAATGAAGAAAGGCATAATCCTAAAATGAGCTCGCTTGAACCATCTGACCTCATTTATGGGGGGATGAGTATGGCAGAAGTAAGGTTGTTGAAGAAGATGAAGGAGCAAGGAAAACTCATTATTACAGAGTTTAATGTAATAGGTACTCCAACCCCTACTTCGGTGGCCCGCGAGTTTGAGAAAGAGTTTAAAATGAGCTGGCAGGGGTGGGTTGGCCGGTACTACTCTTCGTTGGATACCAACGAAAATAAGGAGCTGCCAATATGGTTAAAGAAGAACTACACCAAGCAAAATGGCGGTAAATGGCCGTTCAAAGAACCGGGAATAATATTTGTGCGAACCGATGAAAAAATTGTAATTCTTGAGAAAAAAACTCATCTAAATCTGGATGTTCCTCTTATTGAAACAAACCCGAAATTTAGGGATAGATACGATTTGCCTAAAAATATGAAATTCCATTACTGGTTTGATATAATTAGCGCATCGGATAGCTTGGATGTTTTGGCTACCTACAAAATCGATGTAAATGCTGAAGGTCAAAAAATCCTAGAGAAAAACTTTATTCCAACTCACTTTCCTGCTGCTGTAAAAACAAAGAATCGCAACTTTGATTTCTACTACTTTGCGGGCGATTTTTCGGATATAGATATTTCTATGTACAATACAAAGTTTGCAGGAGTTGCCTCGTTCAACCAGTCTGTAGTAAGAATAGAAGGAGAGGGGCGCTCAGCTTTCTTTTGGCGATTCTATAGGCCATTGGTTGGTTCTATTCTAGACGAATACAACGCCAAAATTGCAGCGAAGAAGAATTAAATAAGGAGTCAATTTATTGACTCCTTATTTAATATCGAAAATGTTTATCCCCTTTTAGGCGAGCGCTTGCTGTCGCGATTTTTTCGCCTCCAGTAGTCGCCATTGGTTTTGCTTCCTTTATAGCCTTTAGGTTTGGCCGGGGCTGCTTTGGCGTTGTCAATGGCTTGGCTAGCGCCTATTGCCGATGCAATACTTACAAACGGATGGTCGTAAACCACCCTAATGTTTTTCTTGATAAGATGCTCTATATCCCTCAATAGCTTAACCTCCTCGGGATCGACAAGCGATATTGCTACGCCTTTATTGCCAGCACGTCCAGTTCTTCCAATTCTATGCACATAGGTCTCGGGAACCTCGGGTAGCTCGTAGTTGATCACGTGCGAAAGCATATCGACATCAATACCTCTGGCGGCAATATCGGTAGCAATTAGCACCTTTGTTTTCCTATCCTTAAAGTTGTTAAGGGCGTTTTGGCGGGCATTCTGCGACTTATTCCCGTGGATTGCCTCCGCTTGTATGCCATCTTTAACCAACGATTTTACCAGCTTATCGGAGCCGTGCTTGGTTCGGGCAAATACAAGGGCCGATTCGACAGTTTCGTTGCTGAGAAGGCTTATCAGAAGATCCTTTTTCTGCTTTTTCTCGACAAAGTAAACCAGCTGGTTTATGATGTCAACAGTAGAAGAAACAGGGGTTACCTCCACCTTAAGCGGCTTATACAGCATCGAATTTGCCAGCTTTTGAATTTCTGGTGGCATGGTTGCCGAAAATAGCAGCGTCTGACGTTTAGATGGAATGATTTGGAGTATTCGCTTTATATCGTGAATAAAGCCCATGTCGAGCATCCTGTCAGCCTCGTCGAGTACAAAGAAATCGAGAGAGGGAACTTTAATAAAACCTTGGTTGTAGAGATCGAGTAAACGACCCGGTGTGGCTATTAGGATATCCACACCCGAACGTATGAGATTTACCTGTGGAACCTGCGAAACGCCACCAAAGATGACGGCATGCTTTAAACTGGTAAACCTACCATAAGCCGTGAAACTCTCGCCAATTTGAATGGCAAGTTCCCTCGTTGGGGTAATGATTAGGGCTTTAATAGCCTTATGCTTGCGCGATTCTGAATTTTCGGTGAGCTTTTGGATAATTGGGATGCTAAATGCTGCGGTTTTTCCAGTTCCGGTTTGCGCACACCCTATTAAGTCGTTTCCCTCTAAAATCTTAGGTATTGCCTGGGCTTGTATTGGGGTTGGGGTAGAATACTCTTCGTGCTTTAGCGCCTCTATAATAGGCGTAATTAAGTTTAGCTGTTCAAATGTCATGTATTACGAGTTAACCGTCGCGGTTATTTATACTAAGGCTGCAAAGGTAAGAACTTTAATGAAATATCCTTAGGGTTTTGCAAGGCTTTGGGATCTATGCTTCGGAGGAGGTTAAACGGTAGTTATTCTGAAGCTATAAAGAAGGGTAAGAAAGGGGGCTTTATTTTAACAGGTTGTTGATCTTTCCCAACAGATCAAGTTTCGGCGAACCATCTTCTGCTAAATTTGCATTTATAATACTCAACGAAATATGGCACTAGAGATTGAACGGAAATTCTTGGTTAAATCTGAAGATTACAAGAAGCTTGCACGTGGGCATTACCGAATTGTTCAGGGCTACCTATCGTCGAACCCGGAGCGAACGGTGCGCGTGAGGGTAAAGGGCGAAAAGGGCTACCTTACCATTAAAGGTATTGCCAATAATTCGGGGCTCTCCCGCTTTGAGTGGGAGAAGGAAATCGCCGTCGCCGATGCCGATGAGCTGCTTAAGATCTGCGAACCCGGGGTAATTGACAAGATCCGCTATGAGGTGAATTTGGGCAGCCACACATACGAGGTGGACGAGTTTAGTGGGGATAATAGGGGCCTGGTTATTGCCGAAATTGAGCTATCTGACGAGAACGAGGCTTTCGAGAAACCCAATTGGCTAGGAGAGGAGGTCTCCGGAGATGAGCGGTACTACAACTCGATGCTAAGCCTGAAGCCTTTTTGTAGGTGGTAACTCAATTTTCACGTTAAAACATCGTAGGATGATGGTTGCTTGCGAGATTTAAGATTTGATCTCAATGTTAATGTCTTTACTCTAATCTATAAGGATGGTCGAAAATATATTTGCATTATTCTTAATTGGAAAGAGTGGAATGTTAATTGCATATTAATAAAATACCATTACAGATGATATGACAACATAATCAGTTATGCTTGGATATCAAATTTATATCAAGTAATGCAATTTATCATAATACATGGTTGGCTATACTTGTAATACATGGTGTCTTAATTATGATTACTTTATTATCTATAATCTATGCATCAATTAAGTATGCAAATATGGGAAAAATGCTAAATTGTCTATAAAACACTGGATATTAGGATTGTTGATAACTTTTATGTCTTGTTGATATCTTTGAATGAAAATTGTTTTTTCCAATTAACAATGTTGGTAAATTTGTATAAGAGCTCATTAAAAACTCAACATAGACTCAGGCGTTGCTGAAAACCTGAAAGAGTAGGCGGAATATAAGGGGATACCGAAAACCTTGAACAGAGTAGGTCAAAATCATCATAATAAAAAGGACGTATGATAGATTTTAAACCGGTGGCCTGCCCGGATCTGAAGAATCCGGAGGCCCCCAACAAGTACCGGGCATCGATAACCAACAGCAAGGAGATTGGCGTTGATAAGATTTCGAGCATGATATCGAACTCGTGCACGCTCAACAAAACGGATGTGCTGGCAGTGCTATCGTCGCTTTCGTTAATTGTTCCCGAGATGCTCTCGTTGGGGCATACCGTTAACCTGGGTAATCTGGGCAGCTTTCAGCTAACGCTGAGCAGCGACACCAAGGATAAGGCTGAGGATATCTCGGTTGATGCCATAAAAAACGCCCGTATACGTTTCCGTCCGGGCGCTTCGATGAAGAGAAATCTAGGTGAACTAAACTTTCGTAAGGTAGAGTAGCCTACATTTCGCATCCTTCATTATTAGGGGTGCACCTGTTACAGCAGGTGCACCTTTTTTTTGTAAATCTAATAATTCCAGAATTCACGGTAAGCTAAATTCAAAATTAATTTAAGATGGCGACTCCTTGCTATTGCCTAAATCGGCTGATTTTCTGGGAAAAGCCCGCCACAAATCCGATTTAGCCCGCCACTTTTGAGCTACTCCCCGCCACACTTCCCCCTAAAGCCCGCCACTCCGGCAAAAGCGCCCGCCACAAAATGGAATCTGCCCGCCACTCTAGGCGGTTTTTAGGGCTACTTCTTGGGAGTTTTTTCGTTGTATTTGTACAGCTTTCTCATTTAAAATGTATTACTAATAAGCCTTTTATAGTTTTAAATTGAAACTATTCAGACTATTGTTAGTTATACTTTTAATGCTGATGTGAAATTGTAACTTATTTGTGGCTATTACATGGTAATTCGTAGCTTTTTTAGTAAAAATCATCCAACTAATGCCCGTTTTACGTCCTGAAATGGGCTTGTTTTTGAAGAATTGTAGCTTGTTTTACTAGTTTGGATTTTGGCGTATTTTTAAATAATTAAAATTTATTTTTGAAATATGGGCCAAAGTTTATAGCTTAACGACAAATTATACATTATACCATATATCATGGAACAACCTAACCTTGAAGCGCTACTACGGCTGATGAAAATGCTTACCAACAACACCAGTCTAAGAATACCTCAAATTGCAGAAAGGCTTAGAATTTCGACACGAAGCGTGGAACGATACATTGAAACGCTTAGGCATTCTGGTTTCATTATTAACCATCCACGAGGTGGTGCTCCATATCTCGAAAAGCATTCCCCTTTCTTTAAAGAGATAAGCGAGCTGGTACACTTTACCGACGAGGAAACCGATGTTGTACGCCGTGTGGTAGATGCCATAGACGAGAACAATCCGCTAAAAGGACAGATTAGGCGTAAGCTGCATAACGCGCACCACCTGCCATATATGCCTGAAGTGGTAGTACGAGAGCAGGATTGCCGGAATATTCACCTTATAATAGAGGCAATAGAAACCGAAAAACAAGCAACGTTGCAGGCGTATCGATCGGCTAATAGCAACGAGGTGTCCAACAGGCTTGTTGAGCCTTTCGCCTTTACCACCAACTACCAGCAGGTATGGTGCTACGAGTTGGCATCGAGCTGCTGCAAACTCTTTAAGGTTGCCCGAATAGGGAATGTAAGCATTCTTGAAACTCCTTGGCAGCACGAAAACCTACACCGCGAAGGCTTTATAGATCTATTCAGGATGACAGGTAATAACCGTTATTCGGTAGAACTACATCTAAACGTAAGAGCCTACAACCTGCTCATCGAAGAATATCCGCTTGCACAAAAGAATACGGCGGTAAATGCCGATGGCAGCTACCAGTTTAGGGCAGAGGTTACCCGACTCGAAGGGGTTGGCCGATTTGTAATGGGGCTTTTGCCCGACATTACCATCGTAAATAGCCCCGAACTGGCAGAATTCGTAGGAAAAAGGCTTGAAGAGCTGAAAAATAATTTCTCAACGACCGTCGCTGTCGGTGAGGGTAGGTAGCTTTGTGAAATGAAAGATAATTCTTGAAAAATTACATAAATGAGATTACACATCAAAACATCACCTAGTACATCAATTGTACCATTCGATCATTTACCCGTAATTGTTGGTACTGTTCATAAATGGTTGGGTGAAAACAATAACCTTCATGGAACGCTTTCTCTTTACTCTTTCTCATGGTTAAGGGGGGGTAAAAGAAAAGATAATGGTCTTGAATTTAAAAATGGGGCTAGCTTTTTTATAAGCTTCTTTGATGATGAATACGCACGAAAAACGATTAAAACTATTCTTGATCAGCCTTATATAAATTGGGGAATGTCTGTAGTGGAGGTTATGATTGAGGAGACCCCCGCAGAAATGTATGGAGAATGCTTCTTTGCCGCAAGCCCAATTCTGATCAAAAGACAGGTTGATGGGAAAGTCAAGCATTTAATCTATAGTGATATGGAGGCTAACTCATGTCTGGAAGAAACATTAAGGCATAAAATGGAAGTGGCAGGTTTAGAAGATGACACGCTAAAGATAGGTTTCGATACAGATTATGCAAAGGCTACAACAAAGCTTGTGCGATATAAGGGAATAGACAACCGAGCCAACTTATGTCCAATTAAAATCATTGCTAAACCTGAAACCAAGGTTTTTGCATGGTTGGTTGGCCTTGGTAACTCCACAGGAATAGGGTTTGGTGCAATAAAGTAGTAACCAAACCTGACTGGTTTTTATAACCTGTCAGGTTTAAAGACAATGAAGAAGCATGTTATACGTCGTAAAATATTCTGGACCGTTTGGTTTTATTAAGCCTTGGACGGCAGTAAGGGATAGCGAAACATATAGCCAGCAGTTTTTGACGCCTTCTATGATTGCAGGGATAGAGCGAAAGCTGTTTCCAGAACTACTTGCTGCCGATTTTGGGATATATAAGATTAAGCGGCATCGGCTAACTTATCAGCAAATATCGCAGCAGCAGGAGCAAACACAGCCGCGCGGATGGAATGCAAAAGGGACTGCCCGTAATCGAACTTACGAACGACCATACGCGATTTTGATGCGAGGTGTTATGGTAAACCCCATCCTGTTTCTTGCTTTTGAAACGATGGAGGATGCAGAAGAAGCAGCAAAGCAGCACATCTGCTTAGCCCGCAACGAAGATATTCTATATCCGCAAGATGGAATCATCAAAGTTTCGGAGGAAGAATTTGACCTCAACGAGGAGCTCTTTTATGGGTTTGAGCTAATTGCAGAGAAATGTGAGCAATCCTTTTTGGTCGGTTACAACCGCATGGATGGAAATAAGCCCATGTATGGTTGGCTTAAGATTGTCGGCAACCCCGTTAAAAACGAATTCAAATGATCTGTCCTGAAATTAGAGCAAAAGGGAAGCCCGACTTTACCCCGTTAGTAACCCATCTGCAGCAGGTTGCCGTTGTTGCAGAGAAGGTTGCGACTGGTGTGGGGGCCGACCCTATTTTGGCTCGCTATGGTGCCATTCTGCATGATATTGGGAAGGCTCATCCCGAATTTCAACGAAGGTTGGATGAAGAGTCCCGTACTGGAGATTTAACATTTCGCCATGAAATTAGCTCTTGCCTGTTTCT
Organism: Acetobacteroides hydrogenigenes; assembly: GCF_004340205.1. Classification (NCBI taxonomy): domain Bacteria; kingdom Pseudomonadati; phylum Bacteroidota; class Bacteroidia; order Bacteroidales; family Rikenellaceae; genus Acetobacteroides; species Acetobacteroides hydrogenigenes. The sequence goes on along the minus strand of NZ_SLWB01000018.1, from coordinate 44,356 downwards.
TTCGTTGTTCCCCGATCATATGCAGCCAGACCTTATAGACATGGTGATAGCCCATCATAAGTCCATTCGAAAAGATGCGCGAGAAAAGGGATTGCTCGATTTGACGGAGGAGCGCGAGCCTGATGAGATATTTGAGTTTCATGCTGGGGATTGGAGCAGCTGGGCTCCCAAAGCGTTGGATATCCTTTCCAAATTAGGGATTGTTGTACGACCAATTGTAAAAACAGAAGCAGAAGTGACCTTTTTTCGGGTATATGACTACTGTCGAAAGGCATTTAAGCAGAAGGGATATTCCAGCAATCGCGGGTTGTTGCAGGCTGCCGATCATTTTGCTTCGGCATTAATTGACAGATCAGAGGCTTGTTCCAAACGTCTGTTTCAAAAGCCCAACCTGAAATTCTTCAACCGGACGCATCCGTTTTATCCGCTTTCGTTAAAATCGGCAGATTCGGTGAAGTCGCATACCATTGTGGTAGCCTGCACGGGGGCAGGAAAAACCGATTTCCTTTTCCGACGATGTGCTGGAAGAGTCTTTTATACGCTTCCATTTCAGGCTTCCATCAATGCGATGTTTCATCGGGTTTCAGCTGATTTGGCAAGTGATAATCCGGAGCTCGATATTCGGCTGCTGCATTCAGCATCTTCCATCGCAGTCAAAGGAAAGGCAATTGAAGAAAAAATTATACAGAGCCATGTCGGCTCCTCCATTAAGATATTAACACCGCATCAAATTGCCGGAATCATTTTCGGGACCAATGGATACGAAGCAACTTTGATTGACATCAAAGGTTGTGATGTTATTTTGGATGAAATACATACCTACACTGATATCACCCGAGCTATTGTTCTCAAAATCGTTCATGTACTGAAAGATTTGGGCTGCCGCATTCATATTGGGACAGCCACCATGCCTACTTTTCTATACAATCAGATTTTGGAGCTGCTGGGAAAAGAAAATGTATTTGAAGTGCAGCTTGACGATGAAGAGCTGGATCAATTTGACAGGCATATGGTTCATAAAATTGATTCATGGGTGTCAGCCTTACCTTTAATCAGTAGGGCAATTGATGAGGACAAAAAGGTGCTGCTTGTTTGCAACCGAGTACAGTCGGCACAGCAGGTTTTTGATACCGTCAGGCAGCTGCATCCTCATACACCGGTCATGCTTTTGCATAGCCGCTTTAAACGAGGGGTACGAGAGCAGAAGGAAAAGCAGCTTATAGGAAAAGATAAGTATGGGAATCCAACAGGGCAATTCAATACTTCTACCAAAGCCTGCATCGTGATTTCAACACAGGTGGTTGAAGTAAGTTTGGATATCAGCTTCGATTTAATGGTTACTGAATGCGCTCCGCTTGATGCATTGATTCAGCGCTTTGGTCGAATAAATCGTAGTAGAACCGAGCAGTCAATTGGCAAATATAAGCCGGTGTATGTCGTTGTTCCGCCCGAAACCATCGATGAAGCCAAGCCTTACGAGTTGGAAATACTCCGAAAGAGCTTTGAGCAGCTGCCTGACGGAGATGTTCTTCATGAGCGCAACATTCAGCAGATGATTGACAATGTGTTTCCAGTTGTTGATATGCCCGAGATTGAAGAGCATGCCATTTTTAAGAGGACGGGAGAGTGGACCATCAATCGTCTGACCCATAGGCCTAAATCGTTCCTGCTCGAACGATTAGAAATTGACAGCGTAACCTGCATTGTGGAGGCCGATGAACAGCGCTACCATACAGCCAACTTCGAGGAGCGGATGCAAATGGAAATTCCAGTTCGATACTGGTCGGTACATCGTTTCAACCAAATGCGGGAAGGAAGTAAACCATTTATAGTACCCGACTCTGCCTATTCGGACGAAGAAGGGCTAAATATGGATACGTTGAAAACCGCTAAATCAGATATAACCTATCAAATGCTATAGCTATGATTGCAGCAACCGTCGGGCGAACATTTCTGAACGCCTGGAATGATAAATATCAGAAAGAATACTCTGCCAAAGAGTTTTTTGAAAAGGAGTATTTCTCGCTGTTTTTCGATCATCCAAAGTATATGCAGTGGGTTACCAACTCGCCTTTTGTACAGATGAAGAAAGGACAGAAACCAGAATTTTTAACACACGACGAACGAATAGAGAAGTTAAATGATTTGCATGCAAAAATTGATGCAGGTTTGCGCGATGCCAGTATTGCGATTGGATTTCCCGCATCTGAGGAAAAGGAGTTTGCAACAACATCAGGATTGGTTACGGATTTAGGGATAAAATATGAAGCAGAGGAGGTTTATCTATCATGGATTGGAGGCGGTTTAGGTGTTGGTGTAGCTGGAGGCTATTCCATATTTTTTGACCATGCACAAATCCTCCTTACTCTCTATGAAGGATGGAAAGTCTACCGCCGTTTACTAAATGAGCCAACACTTGACCGACTAAGAGGCAATCAAATTAATACATGGAACGGACAATGGCTCAACTTTGCCTTTAGTATGGATTATGAAGAAAATCCAGATTTTGGATACCTGTCGAATTACGACATCTTCTTTCAGGACGAAAAGTTGATCGAGGTAAGCACCATTTTCTGGGCAAGATTCTACTTCAACCTTTCTGAAAAGTTAGCCGAAGAAACGGTAACTGCCTATATATATAGCTTAGGTCAAACGAATAAAACGATGGGGTTCATCCCTTTTCGATTTCATCAGGGACGATCCATTTTAAGCATATACAAAATCTTGTTTGGAGAAAACGATGCACTTACCCAAAAGAAGGATTACGAAGGCATGTTTGGAATTCACATAAAGAGGGCCTGCGAGTTTGGGGCTATTGGATTGCAGGCTTTGGAGCCACAGGGGTTACGCGAGTACTTTGACAAGGCAAAGATGCCCAACTTTACGGCGACCGCTGTAGCTGCCAAAAATGGGGAAACGCCCGAAGCATTCGAAGAGCGCAAGAAAAAGGCGAATAAAAAAGATTACGAGAATATCATTTCATTTCGAACTTATAAAACCTGGTTAATAGCGATGATTACAAAAAACAAACAGGAAGATCTCCATTATTCCGAGGAGGTGGCAAAAGCTCTGAAAGAGTATAGAGCAGATGCAAAAAAACGAGATCGGGCTAACTTGTTAGAAAACGAGCTGCTTCAGGCAAAAACAAAAAAACAGTTTTTAGATGGTTTGGCAACATTAGTAAAGGATGTTGATCCCAAGCTGTTGGAGACTTTCAAAATTTTGCGAGATAAAGTTCATTTGATGACTACCGAAGAGTTTGGCTACTTCGTTGTATTGCTAAAGTTTGATTACGCATATCTGGAAAGTAAATCATAAACCAAAAAATAAATACCATGAGAACTGTTTATATCAGAACGCTCAAAAGAGCAGAACATACCGTTTTTTGTGTTCAAGACGGACAAAAGTACTACTACGACTCACTGTTCAATCGTCGTATTCCCTATTCGAGTGGTCAGCAGATTAAGCGGTCAGTTTTTGATAAACTGAGCAATGTGATTAACGAGCAGCCTGCTCCAACAACTTTTCTGTTCGATGTGAATAGCAAAGATGAACTGAAGGAAGGAGAGGTTTTTGCGACATGTGATCCAGCATATCCCGATCAGCTATTTGGAGGCTGGATGAAGGCCTCAAAAGGAGGAAATGAAAAAACAGTCAAACGTAGAAGTCCCCTTTCAATTTCGGCTATGCGCGGATTGCATCCTCTTTTGGCTGGCGTTGATAATGAAAATATCTCCTTTGATCGTAGCGATCGTCCCAATAATCAGGTGGTTGTTCGAAATGAAAAGGGTGAAGCCCTAACAACAGCGCAAATTGAAGCTTTGCTAGCAGGAAAAGATCGAAGCCTGAGCCGCAAATGGATTCCAGACAACCGACGTGCCGGAGGTTTGTTCGTTCAAGACATTGCTATTGACTTACGTCGTTTGTTTTCTGTAACCTTAAATTCGTTTGAGCCCGAAATCTCTTCTGAAACAGAATCTCGTTTGAGAAAAGATGGTTGGGTTGAGTCTACTAATGTATTTGGTCCATGCTTGGTTGCACCCCTTGCTGTTCGTGAAATGCTGATCCCTGCTTTAGCAGAGGCAATTATAGAATGGAGCATTACCTCAAATCAGGCACGTACCTTCAGTTTAATGGAAACGTTGGCCGTTAGCATCAGCGATAACGCTAACAAAATTGCCGCTAGTATACGTGCGAAACTCTCGGACGAAGAGGACAACAAAGCTTATCCAATCGTTGAAGAAGAGTTGGACGGGGTTTCTACCTATGTTTCACTTGCTGCAGGAGGCTACATCAGAACAAAATCAGAAACATACGATGCACTAGATCGTGCCAAGCAAAAGCTGATAGACATAATGATGGCCTTCGACTACGAAAACCAGCTAATGAAAGCATAAAATATCTACACCTGACAGGTTTTTAAAACCTCTCAGGTGTACCATAAAAGGTATTCTAAAGCATGACACATAGCCTATGCAGCACTATGAGCCATTAGAATCCGGAAAGCTGTACCATATCTACAACCATGGTGTGGGAAACCGCGATCTATTTCGTGAGCCCGATAACTACGAATACTTTCTTCGCAAGTATAACGAATATATCTCGCCTGTTGCCGATACGTATGCATGGGTACTAATGCCTAACCATTTCCACCTGCTGGTAAAGATTTTGGATTTTTCAGACCTGACAGGTTTTCAAAACCTGTCAGGTCTTGAAGATCGAAGAAACTCAAAACCACCTCATCAGCATTTCTCCAACCTATTCAACGCCTATACCAAAGCGTTTAACACCCGATTTGGTCATCGCGGTGCGCTATTCGAACGGCCGTTTAAACGGCGCTTAATAGATGATGATAACTACCTGAAACAGGTGACGCTTTACATTCATAACAATCCTGTTCATCATGGATTTTGCAGCCATCCGGTTGAATACCCGTGGAGCAGCTACCTGTCGTGTGTTTCTGAAAAACCAACTAAGCTAAAACGAGATCAGCTGGTGGGTTGGTTCGGTAACGAAGCAAATTTTATATTTATGCACAACCGTAAATTTGAGATTGAAGCAATCGAAAGTTGGCTAGAGATGCAACCGCTTAACGTATGAACATTATTGCTACCCATATTAACTACTACTTTGTTTGCAAGCGTAAGCTTTGGCTATTTGCCAACGGCATCAACATGGAGCACACCTCCGATACCGTTGGCGAGGGCAAGCTGATCCACGAGACGAGCTACCCCGACCGTTCGGAACGCTACGAGGAGGTTAGCGTTGGCGGCAGTAAGATAGACTTCTTTGATGCTCGGGGAAAGGTGATCCACGAGATAAAGAAGTCCGATTCGATGGAGGATGCCCATATCTGGCAGGTAAAGTACTACATCTGGCTTTTGGAGAGGGAGGGGGTAGACGGCGTTACGGGAATCATCGAATACCCCACCATGCGGCATCGTGAGCATGTAATGCTTAGCGATAATGACCGGCAGCAGCTGGAAAATATAGTGACCGAGATAGAGACGATAATATCCAACGATGCCTGTCCGCCAAAGATCAACCGAAAGCTTTGCAGCAAGTGCTCGTACTACGAGTTTTGCTATGCCACAGAAGAAGAGTAAACCAACCGAACTATGAAGCGCACCTACTACCTATTTAATCCGGGACGGCTAAGCCGTAAGGACAATACGCTAAAGTTTACCCCAATAAATGAGGATGGGGGTGAAGGTCAACCCCGGTACATTCCTATAGAGACAGTAGATAACCTTTTTGCCTTTGGAAGCCTAGATGCCAACAGCGCCATGTACAACTTTCTTGGTAAGAATCAGGTTAGCGTTCACTTTTTCGACTACTACGAGCACTACACAGGATCGTTTATGCCAAAGGATTACCTGCTATCGGGAAAAATGCTCCTAAAGCAGTGCGAGCATAACCAGAAGAAGAAAAAGAGAATGGCCATTGCGCAGCAGCTGATCTCGGGGGCTGCGCATAACATCCTTAAGAATATTAGGTACTACAATACCCGTGGGCGTAGCTTTGATGAAGCAATTCAGCAGATTGAGGGCTATGCCGCTCAGATTGCTTCGACAACAGAGGTTGACGAGCTGATGGGAATAGAAGGAAACATCAGAATGACCTACTACACCACCTTCGATGGTATTATTGATGGGTTTGAGATGGGGAATAGGGCCAAGCGTCCGCCATCGAACGAGGTTAACGCCATGATTTCGTTCGTAAACACTCTTTGCTACAGCGTATGTCTAGATGCCATATACCATACCCAGCTAAATCCTACGATCAGTTTTCTGCATCAGCCCGGCGAACGACGTTACTCGCTAGCTCTTGATTTGGCCGAGATATTTAAGCCACTTTTGGCCGACAGGCTGATCTTTGCGATGTTCAACCGCAAGCAGCTGCAGAAATCAGACTTCGAGCATACCCTTAACGGGTGCCTACTAAGGCCAAACTCTCGCAAAAAAGTTGTAGAAGAATGGGAAAAGCGGTTAAGCGAAACCATCAAGCACCGTACCTTAAACCGAAGCGTTAGCTACAAGCAGCTGATTAGGCTGGAATGCTACAAGCTAGCCAAGCATGTTTTGGAAATAGAAGAATACCGTCCGTTTAAAATTTGGTGGTAATCCTAAAATGCAATACAATGTATGTAATTTTGGTGTACGATGTTGGAGAGAAAAGGGTAGGGAAGATGCTAAAGCTCTGCCGCAAATATCTCTCGTGGATACAGAATAGCGTTTTTGAAGGAGAACTCAGCGAACTACAGGTAAAGGATCTCAAGGCAAAAGCGGATCGAATAATGAAAGAAAACGACAGCTTAATACTGTTTTCGAGCCGCCACGAGCGATGGCTTGAAAAAGAGATTGTTGGATGCGAAAAAGCCAGCACCGACAACTTTATTTGAGCGTCGATCTCAAGAAAAGCCAATCGGCGAGAAGGAGTAAACGATGAGCTATCTCCATAAACGTTCTTTGACGTACTGAAAAACAAATAAGTAGAATTGTCAGTCGACTTACTAGGGAAACGTTACCATTACAGGTCGACTGAAAAACAGGCTGAAAATCCGCAGTATTTCTATTTTAACATTCGGATTTTCAGCCTACTTTTATCACGAGCCTAACGGCTCTTAATCGCACCAATGTGGAATTGAAATGTAACCGCTACCACATTGTTTAGATGTGCCGCTCTGACTCTTAATCGCACCAATGTGGAATTGAAATGCGTACTTCAGCAAAAAGTACGTGATATGGAAGCAGCTCTTAATCGCACCAATGTGGAATTGAAATCGAGAAAAGTATAGTAAAAAAGATACATGTAAGGAACTCTTAATCGCACCAATGTGGAATTGAAATATGTATTACGTGGGGTGAAACGCACGCGCTATACCTCTTAATCGCACCAATGTGGAATTGAAATGTACTCGAGTGGGTAGTGGTTGGTTATCTGCCCCGCTCTTAATCGCACCAATGTGGAATTGAAATAAGATAAACGTGGGCACGTGGCAACCAGCCTCGGGGCTCTTAATCGCACCAATGTGGAATTGAAATTTGTTTTAGAAAATTTTGTCGTAAGCCGCGTAGTACTCTTAATCGCACCAATGTGGAATTGAAATAATTAAATTCTTCATCACCCCTGCACCTCCTTCCACTCTTAATCGCACCAATGTGGAATTGAAATGTGTGTAGGAATTTGGTTTTCGGCTTTATAATCAGAACTCTTAATCGCACCAATGTGGAATTGAAATCGGTTAGCCGCTTGTGCTTGTACAGCTCTTTTGTCTCTTAATCGCACCAATGTGGAATTGAAATTTTGCTCGTTAAACTCCTCCGAGTTCTGCACGGTATCTCTTAATCGCACCAATGTGGAATTGAAATCGGTAAAGACGGCACTAACCCCGATAGCAGGGGTTCTCTTAATCGCACCAATGTGGAATTGAAATCTCTTTGAAGTGTGAAAGATCCACACCCTCGAGGTACTCTTAATCGCACCAATGTGGAATTGAAATACAACAAGCGCTCGCGCGGTGTTGTGGGGCTTTTGCTCTTAATCGCACCAATGTGGAATTGAAATACGACGGAGGGCGTGGTCAGGCGTACTGCCTAAAGTCTCTTAATCGCACCAATGTGGAATTGAAATTTCCAAACACCACCAGGGTTGGTGTATCGGATAGCACTCTTAATCGCACCAATGTGGAATTGAAATTTCACTATTTCGAACAACCCTGAGCAATCATGTACCTCTTAATCGCACCAATGTGGAATTGAAATATTCAGAATAAATCTGGGAAATGGTTTGTTGGCTTCCTCTTAATCGCACCAATGTGGAATTGAAATTACGAGGGGGTTTTGTCATTTTTTGACGTTCTAAACTCTTAATCGCACCAATGTGGAATTGAAATGCTCCTCCCATCTTCCAACCCCGGAATCAACAAATCTCTTAATCGCACCAATGTGGAATTGAAATGTGTTACAACCTGTGGCTATTGGATACCTTAAGGGACTCTTAATCGCACCAATGTGGAATTGAAATTTTCTTTTGATTTATTAAAGTATTCTGTTTCGGCTCTCTTAATCGCACCAATGTGGAATTGAAATAAAAGTCTAAGTATTCTTTTTCTTGATTTTTTGTGTCTCTTAATCGCACCAATGTGGAATTGAAATGTTGGATTATTATTAAACACATCTACTGTAGGGAGCTCTTAATCGCACCAATGTGGAATTGAAATAATTCCCTGAAACTCATAGAAGTTACACCACTTTACTCTTAATCGCACCAATGTGGAATTGAAATCAATCTTTCGATTGGGTTAAGGTAATTTTTTCGACTCTTAATCGCACCAATGTGGAATTGAAATATATTGTTGTTTATACAGATGCAGTTGTTAATCTACTCTTAATCGCACCAATGTGGAATTGAAATTTGGTTTTTCTATGCAGGTGACGAAACTTTTGAAACCTCTTAATCGCACCAATGTGGAATTGAAATCGAAGTTCGGGGGGTATTTGAAAAAACTTTGCAATCTTCTCTTAATCGCACCAATGTGGAATTGAAATTCGGGTTATGATGTTGTAGAATGGCGCCCAATTGAACGCTCTTAATCGCACCAATGTGGAATTGAAATGTATGAGCAAGCTTACTAAGCGCGAAGCCGAGGTAGCTCTTAATCGCACCAATGTGGAATTGAAATATGTTTAGTATCGTAGTTTAGCGTTGCACTTCCAACTCTTAATCGCACCAATGTGGAATTGAAATTGTGAAAACAGAGATAGAGGGCAATATAACACACTCTCTTAATCGCACCAATGTGGAATTGAAATTTCATTGAAATTGCTTGGTTCAAAAATGAAAAAACGCTCTTAATCGCACCAATGTGGAATTGAAATTCGTCTACCATTTCGTCAATGCTCTGTAACCTGCTGCTCTTAATCGCACCAATGTGGAATTGAAATCATAACCACGCCCATGCGCTTAAGGCTCTCAGTCTCTCTTAATCGCACCAATGTGGAATTGAAATGCTTAAGTATAGCTGGTGTTAAATGCAGGTTTTTCGCTCTTAATCGCACCAATGTGGAATTGAAATCATTGGGACACGTTGGCTCAAATAGGACTTTCTGCTCTTAATCGCACCAATGTGGAATTGAAATTTAGGTATTAGTGGGTAGTAACCGTTGAATGTATTCCTCTTAATCGCACCAATGTGGAATTGAAATTGAATAAGCCGCTGCACTAAAATAGCCTTTTTCGTGCTCTTAATCGCACCAATGTGGAATTGAAATCATCTTAAGCTTGGCGTAATGCGTGACTTTGACACTCTCTTAATCGCACCAATGTGGAATTGAAATATAGCGCAGCTGTATGTAAAATTAATTAGTCGGCGCTCTTAATCGCACCAATGTGGAATTGAAATATGATGCCAGCCGTTATGATACCATCTGACAAAATACTCTTAATCGCACCAATGTGGAATTGAAATCTTTTAAAAGTTGCCTCAACTGTATTTGGTAGATTACTCTTAATCGCACCAATGTGGAATTGAAATAGCAATGCGCTTTAATTGCTGTTGATGAAATGATAACTCTTAATCGCACCAATGTGGAATTGAAATTTAGCGCACGTGCATTGTTGATCTAAGCACAGTGTCTCTTAATCGCACCAATGTGGAATTGAAATTTAATTGTCGATGATACACTAGGGAGTATTACTGCTCTTAATCGCACCAATGTGGAATTGAAATAGATTAGACTTAGTAGTTAGCAGAATACGGTGAGGGCTCTTAATCGCACCAATGTGGAATTGAAATAGATCATCCATCAGCTGCTCCACGGCCACGGTAGCGCTCTTAATCGCACCAATGTGGAATTGAAATAAGTATTTGGTATCGGCGCCATACACAAATATATCCTCTTAATCGCACCAATGTGGAATTGAAATGCAGCTGCAATAGGGCCAAGCACCCAGCCTACAACACTCTTAATCGCACCAATGTGGAATTGAAATCAAACTCACAGATATTTACTTTAAAACTTAGAAAGCTCTTAATCGCACCAATGTGGAATTGAAATATATTTAATTGCAAGTTCCGGAGCCTCGCGCTTGCTCTTAATCGCACCAATGTGGAATTGAAATACGACGATCGAACAGAGTACAACATTCTTCTTTATCTCTTAATCGCACCAATGTGGAATTGAAATAATTCCCTGAAACTCATAGAAGTTGCACCGCTTTAGCTCTTAATCGCACCAATGTGGAATTGAAATAGCGGTAAAAGGGGTAATCTGGTGGTGTGTTCAAACTCTTAATCGCACCAATGTGGAATTGAAATAAGGTTTACGTTTGGTGTAACGTTGGGAAAAAAAACCTCTTAATCGCACCAATGTGGAATTGAAATAGGGTTTTGCAACAGCGACTCGCGACCGTTTATTGACCTCTTAATCGCACCAATGTGGAATTGAAATTCAAGAATAAGATCAAGTCGATGGATAAGGTGGCACTCTTAATCGCACCAATGTGGAATTGAAATTGGAGTTCCTACTGGATAATAACGATATCAGAGCGCAACTCTTAATCGCACCAATGTGGAATTGAAATAGGACGAACTTTACGATTTGTATCCAGATTCGATACTCTTAATCGCACCAATGTGGAATTGAAATATCTTCGAAATCAATGAAAAAAGTAGCGTTTACGGTCTCTTAATCGCACCAATGTGGAATTGAAATAGTGTTACCACGATGGCCCACCCCCTCGCCCATTATCCTCTTAATCGCACCAATGTGGAATTGAAATCATTATTCCTAAAAAAGCCGTCAGGTGCACTAGCCACTCTTAATCGCACCAATGTGGAATTGAAATTTTAAAACAGGGGTCGGCTGAGCTAACAGTCTGGCGCTCTTAATCGCACCAATGTGGAATTGAAATTTAGCATCTTTCCCTCTAAAAAGTATTTCTCTCATCTCTTAATCGCACCAATGTGGAATTGAAATATATTTATAATTTCTTTATTTCTGTTAACGTATGCTCTCTTAATCGCACCAATGTGGAATTGAAATGTAGCACCGATGCCGTACTCCTTTGCAAAGTCAAGCTCTTAATCGCACCAATGTGGAATTGAAATACCTATAAGTCTGGCATGTGGATATTGGATAAGGAACTCTTAATCGCACCAATGTGGAATTGAAATAGGATAATACGGTAACGCTTAAGAGTAGGCTTATCTCCTCTTAATCGCACCAATGTGGAATTGAAATACGTACAGACGGATTTCAAACCCATCTAACATCTCACTCTTAATCGCACCAATGTGGAATTGAAATGCACCTACAGTCACAACAAAGGATCGGCTTGCATTGCTCTTAATCGCACCAATGTGGAATTGAAATTCACCTTCCTACGTTGGTAGTTTGGGCTGCTAACGTCTCTTAATCGCACCAATGTGGAATTGAAATATGATGCTGGAGGATGATCTTGCTAACGTTGTGAAACTCTTAATCGCACCAATGTGGAATTGAAATCCGTACAAACGACTTGATGTGCTTAAACTGAACGCCCTCTTAATCGCACCAATGTGGAATTGAAATGTTAAAGTATCTGCTACTATCTCCTATTTATAGCGCTCTTAATCGCACCAATGTGGAATTGAAATGAAGATACGCCATTTCCAGCCGTGGCGTTCGAAAACTCTTAATCGCACCAATGTGGAATTGAAATAGCACTGCCGACAATCGACTTATCGATATATTAGGACTCTTAATCGCACCAATGTGGAATTGAAATTACATTAGTAATTTATTAGGCTCTGTTAGCGAATTTCTCTTAATCGCACCAATGTGGAATTGAAATTAATGTGCGAAAGAGGAATATTTGGGAGCACAGTTTTCTCTTAATCGCACCAATGTGGAATTGAAATACGGCTTGCACGAAGCTAACTTTAGCTATTGGCTCACTCTTAATCGCACCAATGTGGAATTGAAATTAAATTCACTTTTCCTACCGCTTGCGTAGACAAATTCTCTTAATCGCACCAATGTGGAATTGAAATTGGGAATAGCGTGGAATATTCTGCAGTCGCTTAAGAACTCTTAATCGCACCAATGTGGAATTGAAATGAGGGTGCAGCATCCGACTTGGTAAACATGCGCCTCACTCTTAATCGCACCAATGTGGAATTGAAATAAGTCGGACAGCGCCTACACGCGAGAAATGACCGAGCTCTTAATCGCACCAATGTGGAATTGAAATAACCTTATGGAAATGGGTTATAAGATAACCTTGCTTCTCTTAATCGCACCAATGTGGAATTGAAATGTAGTACAGGTCGATAACAGCCTTGCCATCCTGCACTCTTAATCGCACCAATGTGGAATTGAAATCAATATTCCCGGGTGTTATGGGGTACACCACGTTGTCTCTTAATCGCACCAATGTGGAATTGAAATGAAACTCAAGAGATAGAAGTAAAAACTAGACGAATTCTCTTAATCGCACCAATGTGGAATTGAAATTTTTTCCCATGTGGGCGTATTTTTAGACGGTTCAACTCTTAATCGCACCAATGTGGAATTGAAATGGGGTATCTCCATTCCCATCTACTATTACTTATGTTGCTCTTAATCGCACCAATGTGGAATTGAAATTTACCGCTAAGAATCGTTACCTATTCGGCAATAACACTCTTAATCGCACCAATGTGGAATTGAAATTTTTTACCTACTTCCGTTCGCTGCGTTGACCCATCAAACTCTTAATCGCACCAATGTGGAATTGAAATAAGCATTACCTCCGCTTGCCTGTATTGTTACAGACTCTTAATCGCACCAATGTGGAATTGAAATTTAGTAGCAATAAGATCAACAAGTAACCGGAACTTAGCTCTTAATCGACCAATGTGGAATTGAAATATCGAAGTCACCCCCGATAACGACTTCATCATCTGGGCTCTTAATCGCACCAATGTGGAATTGAAATACGAGTTGAGTACTTCGCATCGCAAGGCTGCTAAGGCTCTTAATCGCACCAATGTGGAATTGAGATGGGGATTGTCGGCGGTGTAGCGGATGTAAATGAACCTTTGTAAAATTGAACCGCCGTTTCGTACTGCAACCTCCAACCGTTTTAAGCTATATTTGCGCAACAAATCGGAGAGCAAAAAGCACAATTAACACTTCTGTATAAGTTTTCCTTGATTAAAAGGGTAGTGGAGTGTATGTTTACTCTGGTTGAGTTTTGTCAGACAATAAAAGGTGCTATATATGAACAGCAGTCAGAGTCCATTTCAAAAAATTACCAACGACAGGAATTTCATACTTGATTGTTATATGGAAATGTTGTCGAGAATCAATGAGCATGAGGTAGTTTCTTTGATAAAAAGCAAGCCACAAGATTTATCTGTTCTAAGTCACGACTTCATTTCCAGCGATAAGGTTATTCAATCGCTAAGCATCTACTTTCAGCTGATGACGCTGGTAGAGGAAAACGGTGCTACGCAGTACAGAAGAAGAATGGAAAACCAGGAGAATATATTCTCCATTAGAGGCTCTTGGGCCGAAGCGCTTAAAATTTGGAAGGACGAAGGGATCGATGAGGAAGAAATGCTCGATGCCATTGCGCAAACCCATGTAATACCCGTTCTTACGGCACACCCTACAGAGGCAAAAAGAGTAACGGTAATCGAGATTCATCGCGAGCTGTATCTTCTTTTGGTGCAGCGCGAAAATGTATCGCTAAGCACCCTCGAGCAATACGTTATTAAAGAAAAAATCATCAACCTTCTGGAAAGATGGTGGCGAACGGGCGAAATATACCTGGAGAAACCTGATGTTAGAGACGAAAGAGCAAATACGATATACTATTTAAGCAAGGTTTTTCCAACCGTTTTGGAGAAAAGCGACCAGCAGCTTAAAGGCTCGTGGATTGAGATGGGGTTAAACCCGAATAAGATAAAGAATCCTGATCTCTTTCCTAAGATCACATTTGGAAGTTGGGTAGGTGGTGATAGGGATGGTCATCCATTGGTGACACCTAGCATTACGCAGGAAACTTTACTTCTGCATAGGAGTAAGGCCCTTGCACTCATACGATCGCAGCTAACAACGTTGGCTAAAAGGCTTTCGATATCGGCAACCAACACCCCCGTTCCTTACTTACTGTCGGAGGCCATAGAAAAGAAGCTGAAGGCGCTTGGCGAGGTTGGCGAAAAAGCAGTTCGCAGAAATTCGTATGAACCCTGGCGTCAATACGTAAACCTAATGCTGCTGCTGCTCGACAATACCATTGCAGGAAATAATGCCGATGCTAATGCGCTATACCGATCGAGCAAGGTGCTTGCCGAAGATCTGAAATATTTGAGGGATATTTTAATTGAAAATGGGCTAAAGGGGATTGCCGAGGATTTGCTCTTCCCAATTGAAAGAACCGTTAGCTGCTTTGGGTTTCACTTGGCTAAGCTGGATATACGCCAAAATAGCACATTTCATGATAAGGCCATCTCGCAAATCTTAAAGACGAACGGCGTGAATGATTTCGACTTCGAGAATTGGGATGAAGAAAAACGTGTAAGCTTTTTAAACAGGGCTTTAGAAAATAATTCCCCAATTACAGATATTACCGTATCTTACGGTCCTGAGGCCGACAATGTATTAGATTGCTATAGGGTAGTTCGTCATCACATTAACCAATATGGTTCGGATGGCATTGGATCTTTTATTATTAGCATGACCAGAAATCTTAGCGATTTACTGGTGGTTTACCTTTTGATGCGAGAAACCCAGCTGCTTAACACCAGCATAAGGGTAGTTCCGCTGTTAGAAACCATTGAAGACCTGCATCATGGTCCTGCTATATTGGAAAAATTCTTGCAGCATCCTGTAACACGGCAACGGTCATCGATTATTTCGAACAAGCAGGAAATTATGCTGGGTTACAGCGACAGCAATAAAGATGGGGGAACAATTGCTAGTAAATGGAACCTTTTTAAGGCCGAAAAAGAGCTTGCAGCTGTTGGACGACAAAATGGTACAGATGTTTACTTTTTCCATGGTACTGGAGGTACCATAAGTAGAGGAGGAGGTAAATATCACCGCTTTTTGGAGAGTATGCCTCTTAATACGGTTAATGGTACCGTTAAGATTACGGTACAAGGAGAGTCGGTTGCACAGCAGTTTGGGAACCCCCTTACGGCTACCTACAACATAAATTCGTTGGCTTCGGGGGTGGCCAAACAAAACATACTAAGCAAGGCAAATGCCATCGAAGAGGCTTATCCTTATGATACGATGGAGTTCTTAGCGCAAAAATCGTTTGAGCATTACCGACGTTTGATCGAAGCTCCGGGTTTTATCAATTTTTATAGCAACGTAACTTGTATTGATGTACTAGAGCGAAGCAAAATTGGATCAAGGCCTGCAAGACGAACTGGTACTAGAACGCTAAATGACCTAAGAGCCATCCCATGGGTGTTTAGTTGGAACCTTTCGAGAATTACGATAACCGGTTGGTATGGACTGGGTGAGGCTCTGAAACAGCTAAAAGAAGAGCAACCTGATGCGTTCAATCAGCTGAAAAAGACGATAAACGATTGGGCTTTCTTCAAGTTTTTGATGATTCAAACAGAAAGCAACCTAATTCTTTCCAATGTAGAGATGATGCAGCTTTATGCCAATCTTGACGCCAATGTAGAGGAAAGAGAAGTGTTTATGAAGAAAATACTTACTGACTACGAGAATGGCTTTAAGATGGTTGAAGAGCTGTTTGACGAACCTGCATCCATAAGAAGAGATGGTCAGTATGACAGCCTGACGTGGAGGGAGGATAAGCTGAAAGTGCTGCACAATCTTCACTTCAAATATCTGAAGCAATGGAGAAGCATAGCAGATGAAGATAGCTTGGACAAAGAAAAGCTGTTAACCAAATTACTTAGTCTAATAAATTCGCTATCGAGTGGCTTAAAAAAGACTGGTTGAGAAGTACTCCCGTTAGACAATTTTTTTGACTACCACATTTCGAAGGACAAATGCTTGCTACCATCAAGATAGGGTAGGATATACGGCATTTTTGGTGCTTCTTTATTACCCCGGGATTATTCCCCGGGGTAATTTATATTACGCCCTTTCATGTCTTTAACATTCTATTGCATTGAACTCTTACAACCTATTCTCGTAGAGTATGCTTTAGGGGTTATGCGCCTATCGATTCCCTATTCTCCACTAGCCAATCCCTGCTCCCTCTATGGTTTTCTTCTAATTTATTTAAAAACACTTTCGATTAAATATTACTAATATCAAACAATTGGAAATGAATGGAAGTATATTTGCGCGATAAATGAATGAGCATTCAATCATAACGAATGGCAAAAAGCATTGATACCTCAAAACTCGAACGGATAAAGGATGCAACGGTAGAGCTGGTGGTTAGCCACGGCTACAATTCGGCATCCGTATCGCTTATAGCCAAGCAGGCAGGTGTCGCCGATGGCTATCTCTACCGCTTTTATCAAAGTAAGTACGATTTAGTATCCGATATATTTAAGGCTAAGGTAGAGCAACTTGCCGATGTGCTCGACGACCTTTACTCCCAAAAAAGCACCGTACGTGAGGTTGTTTACAAATTTGTTGCGCATATCATTAATCGAGCAAAAGAAGCCCCTATACAAACCAAGTTTCTGTTTATGCTAATACACGATTACACCTTTGAGATTGACAAAGGTGTTGCCTTGCGCTTAAAGGAAACCTTCGAGAAATTGGTGCTAAAGGGACAGCAAAACGGGGAGATTAATGCAGATGTTACATCGGAAGACCTATACGTGCTGGTGATTGGACAGTCGTTGCTGTATATCGACTCTAGATTCCGGAAGCATTTCGGAAATGAGGTTCTTGAGAGCAATATGGCCGAACGTGTAGCAAATGTATGCCTAAAGGCAATTAACTAAAAAACAATATAACGATTAACGAAATATGAAGAACAACAAGTTTTTTACCCTTGCAGTTGGAACCATTGGATTGCTAACGCTTATTATCCTTGTTGGATGGTACGTGCTTAAGCCACAACCAAACATTATTCAGGGTGAAATTGAGGCAACACAGGTAAAAGTAGCCTCTAAGTTGGCTGGGCGAATAGATAGCCTTTACGTTCACGAAGGTGATGAGGTTAGTATAGGGCAAATGCTCTACACCATAACTAGCCCCGAGGTTCATGCAAAGTACGAGCAGGCAAATGCCGTAAAAGATGCGGCAATGGCGCAACGTCTTAAGGCAAACAACGGGGCTCGTGCAGAAGAAATTCAGGCTGCGTATACCACTTGGCAAAAAGCCGAGGCTGCAGCCGACTTTGCCGAGAAGAGCTACCGCCGTATTCAAAACCTTTTTGATAAGGGGGTGGTGCCTGCACAAAAGCGCGATGAGGTTGAAACCCAGTACAAGGCTGCCAAGTACACCGCCGAGTCGGCAAAGGCCGTTTACGATATGGCTAAGAAGGGGGCTCGTAACGAGGATAAGCTGGCTGCCGGTGCTCTTGTAAACCAGGCTAGCGGCGTTGTTAGCGAGGTTTCATCGTACCTTAATGAGACTCACCTAAAATCGCCAATTAATGGTGAGGTTGCCTCTGTTATTGCAGAGCGTGGTGAGCTTATCGGAACAGGGTATCCTGTAATTACCCTTGTCGATTTATCGGATGTTTGGGTTTCGTTTAACCTGCGCGAGGATCTACTTGCCAAGATAAAAAAGGGCAAATCATTTACAGGAACAATACCAGCCCTTGGCAACAAGGAGGTAGAGTTTACGGTTACCTATATTGCGGTTCAAGGAGCCTATGCAACCTGGACTGCAACCAAGACTTCGGGCGATTTCGACCGCAAAACATTTGAGATTAAGGCAAAACCAACAGCAAAGAACATAGGATTACGCCCAGGAATGAGCGTATTGGTTGACTGGAATAAGATTAAGGAATAACCCGAAAATCAGAATCTAATGCGCAATAAAATAAAGCATTCGATGCGAGAAGGAATTCTTTGCGTGCTTTTACGGGAGCTCAGGCGGATGTCGTCGAGTTCGATCTACCTTTTTGTGCTGATCGTATTCCCTTTGGCATGCTTCTTCCTTTTCACCGAGATTTTCAAAAATGGAGTCCCCCATAAGATACCTATTGCGGTATGCGATGCTGATGCCTCGGTAATGTCGCGAAAGGCTGCACGTATGGTAAATGCAACGCCTTCGGTTGATGCATGCTACCGTGTAACCAGCTTTAACGAGGGCAAAGAGCTGATGATGCGTGGAAAAATCAGCGCCTTTGTTCTAATTTCAAAGGATTTCGAAAGGGACATTTATAGAGGTAATCCTACTAAAATAGCGCTCTACGTTAATAACCTAAACATCCTTAAGGGCGGCTTGCTGGACAGGGATATCCGTACGGCACTTGCAACGCTCAATGCAGGCGTCGACTTGCAGGGAAGGATGAAGAAGGGGGAGAGCGCTAAGCTTGCCGTGGCACAGGTTATGCCAGTTGTTCTGGAAAAGAAGATGCTCTATAATCCTTTCGGGAGCTATGCATACTACCTTCTTACCGCATTACTTCCTGTTATGCTTCAGATGTTTATTATTACAGCATCAGTCTATGCTGTAAACGTCGAGATGAAGGATGGAACGGCAAGAGAGTGGCTAAAAGCATCGGGATTTGATGTTATAAGCGCGATAACCGGCAAGATGATACCATATTCGGTGATCTTCTTTATTATTAGCCTTTTTATGAGTACGCTGCTCTACCGATTTATAGGGGTGCCCCTTCGCGGTAGCAGGCTAATCCTTATTCTATCGAACCTATTCTTTGTTCTAGCCTATCAAGGTGTTGGCATCTTTATTACATGCCTGATAAGCAACCTTAGGTTGTCGCTTTCGATGTCGAGTGCTTATGCCATATGTGCATTTACGTTTTCGGGCTTAACCTTTCCGTTTATTGGCATGCCGTCTGTTATTGCTATTCTGGGGCAGTTTTTCCCATTTACGCAATACCTCGACATCTATATAAGCCAAGGATTACGTGGAGCTCCAATTTACACCGCGCTCTTTCCTTTAGGAATGCTGGGGCTGTTTATTCTTTTCCCGCTTTTGCTATTGCCCAAGCTGCAGAAGCACATGATGTATACGAAATACTGGGGAGGAGTATAGCATGGCACTAAACAGATTAAAAAAGTCGTACGAGGTATTTTCGAATACCTACCTATACGAGCTAAAGCTGCTGCTTAAGGACTCGGGGGTGCTCTTCATTCTATTTGGAGCATCAATATTCTACTCCTTAATATATACGTACTCCTATTCGCGCGAGGTGGTAAACGATATCTCGGTGGCGGTTGTCGACTTAAATGGTACCAAGTCAAGTAGAGATGTGGTACGCATGCTCGATGCTACGCCTCAAATGAATATAACCTACCATACGCAGAACTTTAAGGAGGCAAAGGCGCTATTTTACGACGATAAAGTTCATGGCGTTATCGTAATCCCCGAGGATTTCGAGCGAAAGATCTATAGGGGAGAGCAGGCTGCAATTACGGCCTATGCCGATGCTACCTTCTTTATGGTATACAAGCAGATTTTATCGGGAGCTGCTCAGGTGTCGGGTACAATGAGCGCTAAAATTGAGATCGGGAGGCTGATGCAAAAGGGGAATGACAAGTATAAGGCAGTAGCGCAAAGCCAGCCGGTATCCGTAACAACCAGCTACCTGTATAATCCGGCTTCGGGTTACGCCTCGTATGCGATGCCAGGAGTTATCCTGATGATCCTTCAGCAAACGCTGCTGCTCGGCATCGGGATGCTTGGAGGTACGCTGCGGGAGAAGAAGCGCAAGTACTTCTACGTGGATGGAGATGTTGATCCTCGTCATGCCATTTCGGCATTGTTGGGTAAGGCTTTTGCGTTCATAACGCTGCACCTGTTCAACATCTTCTTTATGCTGGTGATCGTTTATAAGCTCTTTGACCTACCGCAAAAGGGGAATCCTTTAGAGGTATTTATCTTCTTAATGCCCTACCTATTTGCGGTCATATTTCTAGGTATTGCTATTGCGACCCTGTTTAAGAAGCGCGAAAATTCGCTGATATTTATGTTCTTCACCTCTATTCCGTTTATCTTCCTAAGCGGATTCTCGTGGCCTGCAAACGAAATGCCGTTACTACTGCAGAAGCTATCCCTGCTAATCCCTAGTACAATGGCAATTCAGGGCTATTTACGATTGAATACGATGGGGGCATCGCTGGCTCAGGTATCAAGTGAGCTGGCGTTTCTAGCTATGCTGATGGTTGTTTACTTTGTAGTTGCTCTGCTGATAACGAAGTATCGCATCCACCAAAACAATAGGGAAATGCAGGAACCCTCGGATGAAGCCCTAGAACCGTAGTGACGATTGATCAAGGTATACAAGCTCCACCAACAGCCTACTACTGTTGGTGGAGCTTTATTTATTCCAGAGGAAGGTGGAGCTCATCTAATATTGGCCTCGAGGCACGAATATTGCGTTTCGGAGGCGCACCGTTGGGCTGCCGAGTCTCGGAGAGGCGTCCCAAAGCCGATCCGGAGCGTCGCCGAGGCGGTAGCAACCGACGTTTTGCCGGAACGATTCGGTTCGGAGGCGCTTGCTTCCGATGGCTGAGCCCGACCGATAGGTTCGCCGACGAAGCTTTTCGCCATTTTATAGATCCGTTTAGGTCTTTTATCGCGCCGTTTCGGTTCCGAGACGCGAGGTTTGGGTTCCGGAATGGTTCGTCGCGATCCCATACTGTTCCGTTTGGCTTCCGAACCGAAAAATATCGTCGTTTGATCGAAACAAACCTCCGATTGACCGAAACGGATCGACGATTAACCCCACCGAACCGTCGATGAACCTAAACGGATCGACGTTTAACCCCGACGGACCGATAGCTGACCCCAACGCCGGGATTTCGGACGTATTCGATTAGGTCCCGAACCTAATAGGAGGGGCTGTACGGGCGAATCGGCGATGCCATCAACCCAAACGAGCGCTACAACCCCGAAACCATTAGAGGCTAAGCAAAAAAGATAAGGTTCAACTAATACCGCGAAAAGTAATCGTTGCTATATTTACAGGCTATTCAAAATCTATTTACGTACAATTTTTAAAGTCTCACTGCTACATGAAAGTCAGAATCTCAACAATAAAGGCCCTTTTGCTGGTATTGCTTTTTGCAATGCCGCTTTCAATGCTTGCATCAAAGGGTAAGGAGGTTAAGATCGTTTTTACCACTGATGTGCATGGCGCCATCTTCCCCTACGATTTTATCGAGCAAAAGGCCCGGCCCGGTAGCCTTGCACAGGTATACAGCTATGTAAAGGAGCAGCGAAAGCAGCATCCTAATTTGCTGCTCCTCGATAACGGCGATATGCTGCAGGGGCAGCCAACGGTTTACTTCTACAACTTTGTAGACACGGTAAGCCAGCACCTCCAGGCAAGGGTTATGAGCTATATGGGGTATAATGCCCTAACCGTAGGCAACCATGATCTCGAACCCGGGCATCCGGTGTACGACAGAGTTCGTCAACAGTCGAAGCTTGCATGGCTAGCCGCAAATGCCGTTACGCCTTCGGGAAAACCCTACTTCGAGCCGTATAGGGTATTTAAGGTAGATGGCAAAAGGGTTGCAGTGCTTGGGCTCATTACACCTGCAATTCCGTCTTGGCTTCCCGAGGATATCTGGAGAGGAATGACGTTTAACGATATGGTCGAAAGCGCCAAGTATTGGGTTGATGTGATTCAGAAGAAGGAAAAGCCTGATGCCATCGTGGGCATGCTGCACTCCGGCGTAAACTTTAACTACAACAACCAAAACGAGAATACCTACAAGAATGAGAATGCGGCCATGCTTGTTGCAAAGCGAGTTAAAGGGTTTGATGCCATACTATGCGGGCACGACCACGAAATCTTCAACAAGAAGGTGGCAACCGACTTTGGCGATTCCGTTCAGGTTCTTAATCCATCCGCTTTTGCCCGTAATGTAGGCGTTCTAAGCATCGTTTTTCAGGGCAAAAGCAAGCAGGTAAGCGGTAGCGTTGTTGATGTTCGGCCATTCCCTGCCGAAAAAACTTTTGAAGAACAGTTCAAAAATGATTTTGATAAGGTTAAAGATTTTTCTTCGAAGAAAATAGGTACGCTCGATGAGCCAATTGCCTCTGCCGATGCCTTTTTTGGCAGCTCCTCATTTGTAGACCTGATTCATCGTAATATGCTAAAGGTTACCGATGCCGACATCAGCTTTGCTTCGCCGCTAACCTTAAATGCGAATATCCCTGCTGGCGAAATCACCGTTGGCGATATGTTTAGCCTTTACAAGTACGAAAACCTTCTTTACGTGCTTAACCTGACAGGGCAGGAGGTAAAGGACTACCTCGAATACTCCTATGGCTTATGGGTAAAGAGCAGCGATACCTTTGACGATGGTATGCTTCTGCTTAACGAAAAGGGAAAGCTGAAAAATCAGTACTACAATTTTGATTCTGGAGCGGGTATTAGGTATCAGGTGGATATTACAAAGCCTGCTGGAAGTAAAATTACCATATTTTCAATGGCCGATGGCACTCCATTCGATTTGGGTAAAATGTACAAGGTAGCCATGAGCAGCTACCGTGGAAATGGCGGTGGTGGACACCTTACCCTTGGAGCTAAAATTCAACCATCGGAGATTGGCAAACGGCTGGTTACAAGCACAACCAAGGATATGCGCTACCTAATTATGATGGACCTGATAAAAACCGGAATACTCGATTACAAGCCGTTGAGCTCATGGACGTTTATTCCTGAAGATGCTGTAGCAAAGGCTCGGAAAGCAGACGAATCGCGCATTTTTAGAAAGTGATTTTGTGAAGATCAATAAACTAGCTACATTCGAAGACCTATCTCAACCTTTTTGAGATAGGTCTTTTATTAAGGGTGTAATGGGACACATTTTTAAATCAGCCTTCATTCTACTATTTGTTTCTTTGCTGTGTCAAAGTGCTGTTGGCGAAGATTATTCTTCGAAGAATAAACGGGCCGTAAAGGCATATCAAGAGGCCTTAGAGCTATTTAAATCTCGTCAATACGAGGATTTTTTTGATAAAATTGATAAAACGATAGACGAGGACACAGCATTTACTGAGGCATACCTGTTGGCCATGCAGGCATCAGTAGAAAAACTATACGAGAAAAGAGCCATATACTATGGAGAAAAGGCCTTTCGCCTTAATCCAACCCTGCATCCTTCGCTAGCATCAATTCTTGGTAAGCTTTATCTCCGCGATGGGCAATACGATAAGTCTATTGAATGTTTCAACTTTTTTATAGCGAAATTCCCTAACCAACGGAGTAAGGTTGACGAAAACTTGGGTAAGGCACAGGTGGCAAGAGAGCTTAAGAGCAAACCCGTTAGCTTTGTTCCCCAAAATATGGGTGATAGCATTAACTCAAAGTTTGACGACTACTGGCCTAGCATATCGGGAGATGGAAATGTCTTTGTTAAAACGAGCAATATTCCCAGATTAGATAGCTCACATATCTTTCAGGAAGATTTTTTTGTTTCAAAAAAGGATAGTCTTGGAGGTTGGTGTAAAGCCGCACCTCTTGCTGGATCAATAAACACAGCAGCAAATGAAGGCGCCCAATCGCTTACTGCAGATGGAAAAGGAATGTTCTTTACAATGTGCATCAACGAATGTAATATCTACTATTCTAAGCTTAAGGATGGAATATGGGGCAATCCGGAAAAGTTGCCAACGCCTGTAAATTCTCCGTTATCTTCGGATAAGCAGCCTTCTATAAGCGCAGACGGTCGTTACCTGTTCTTTACAAGCAATAGGGGAGGTGGCTATGGAGGCTACGACCTATATGTTGCAATTCGGGATATGGAAACCGGAGAGTGGATTGAGGTTAGGAATCTTGGTCCAAAGATAAATACGTCTAAAAACGATGTTGCTCCCTTCATTCACTTTGATGGACAAACGCTATATTTTGCCTCAGATGGTCATGATGGACTTGGCGGGCTAGATCTCTTTATGTCGAGGCTAGATGCCAATGGTGAATGGACAACGCCTGTAAATCTAGGTTATCCTGTTAATACACATGGCGAAGAGCAAGGAATAGTAGTTTCGGCTGATACCAGAAATACCTTTATTGCCTCGAATAGAGAAGAAGGAAAAGGATTAGACATCTACTTTTTCGAAATGTCTGAGGCGTTAAAACCCCAGGTAACATCGTACTTAAAAGGCTCGGTAGTTGATGCAAAAACGAAGAAACCTCTTGCCGCAGAAATCATCCTAGCCAATCTAAAGACAGGGAAGGATGAATTTGTAAGTAGTTCTGATCCCGACAATGGATCTTTCTTTACCTCTCTTCCTGCAGCAACCAGTTACGCTCTTCAGGTTACCAAAAAGGGGTATCTGTTTAATTCGCAAAGCTTCATGCTCGATTCTACCAAAACTCTCCAAAATCCATTGGAAATTAAGGTAGAGTTGGAGCCAATAAGTGTTGGAAGTACAACCGTTCTGCGCAATATCTACTTTGAGGTGAACTCCTACATGCTTAGACCGGAGTCGGAAGTTGAGCTAAATACCTTAATCAAGCTGCTTAACAGTAACCCAACGCTATGGATTGAAATTTCAGGGCATACAGACAGTTCGGGATCGCAGGTGTTTAATAATGTATTGAGCTCAAATAGAGCAAAAGAAGTTGTACAGTACTTGGTTGCTAAAGGTATCGATAAAAATAGGCTGCGTGCAGTTGGTTATGGTTCATCGAACCCCATAGCTCCAAATGATAGTATTGAGAATAAGGCTAAGAATAGAAGAACCGAATTCAAGGTTCTTTATAAGTAGCAATAAGCCTGTTTAGGATATAAGCTAAAAAGGTGTGTTAATTTTAGTAGTGATGCACAAGGTTACGGCATTTGCTGCATCTAAACTCTATAATTTAAATAACAATTGTCAATGAAAAAATTAGTTGTGCTTGCTGTCGCTGCACTTTTTGCTCTTGGAGCAAATGCGCAGAAGGACAAAAAAAAGGAAGAAGCTAAACCTGAAGGATACAAGTTTACAGTGGTTAAGCAAGTTCCTGGAACTCCTGTGAAGGATCAATTTCGTTCGGGAACCTGCTGGAGCTTTTCAGGATTAGGGTTTGTTGAAAATGAGCTGCTTCGTTTGGGTAAGGGAGAGTTCGACTTGTCGGAAATGTGGTTGGTAAGAAACTGCTATGCTGGAAAGGCCGAAAAGTTTGTGCGTTTGCAAGGAAACTTCAACTTTGGAGGTGGCGGTGGAACCTTCGATATCTTCTGGGTTATGAATAACTTCGGCTTTATCCCCGAAGAAGCTTACCCTGGTCTTCAGTATGGAGAACCAAAGCATGTTCATGGAGAACTAGATGCATTAACAAAGGCGTATGTTGACGTAATCGTAAAGAACCCCAATAAAAAGCTGTCTACAGCTTGGAAAAAAGGGTTTGATGGCATTCTTGATGCTTATCTAGGTCCTAAACCAGAAAAGTTTACCTACAAAGGGGTTGAGTATACTCCTGAGTCTTTTGCCAAGAGCCTAGGTATTAACTCAGACGATTATGTTTCGTTTACCTCATACACTCATCATCCTTTCTATAGCAAATTTGTCCTCGAAATTCCAGACAACTGGCTTTGGGAAGAATCCTATAACATTCCAATGGAAGATATGGAGCAGGTTATAGATAATGCCATTAATAATGGTTACTCTGTAGCTTGGGGGGCCGACGTTAGCGAAAAAGGATTCCAGTACAACAAGGGAGTTGCAGTAATACCTCAAACTGATGTAGCTGTTCTTAATAACTCTGAAAAGGCAAAGTGGACTGAACTTACTCCAAAAGAAAGAGAGTCTATGTTCTACAACCTTGACCGTCCTGTTGTTGAACAAACCATTACACAAAAGATGCGTCAGGAGGCTTTTGACAACTATCAAACAACTGATGATCATGGTATGGTTATAGAAGGTATTGCTAAAGACCAACGTGGAGAGAAATTCTACATTATTAAGAATTCTTGGAATACAGACAATGTATATAAAGGATACTTCTACGCTTCTCGTCCATTTGTTCAGTATAAAACTATGAACATTATGGTTCACAAGAGCGCTATTCCTGCTGAAATCTTAAAAAAGATAGGGTTGTCGAAGTAGAATAATACGAAAAGTAATAATAAAAGAGCGGCTCAAAAAATGAGCCGCTCTTTTATTATGGTAAAGTTGGGTGTTTACTTCACTAAATCAATATAGTAGATGTTGTACTTGTTTGATTTTGCACTAAAATATATTCTATTATGAGTATAGGAGATCGCGGTTATGTCACCATACTTAAAATTTTTAATGATTGATGTCTTGTCGCTGTTCCGAACAAGGTAAATAGAGCTTTTTGTGGCAATTAAGGGCCTTGATTTATTGTCGAAATCAATGTCTACTATTTCTTCTAAACCGCTTTCTTTTAGGCTTATTTGAGATTGAATGTCCTGGCTGTAAAAATGTTTATTTATAAGATATTCTTCTTTAACTGAATATAAACTTCCTTCATTTGTGTCAACTATATAAAGGATAGATTGGCTGCTATTTAGCGCCATTTTGAAAGTTATATTATGTATAGAAGAATCCTTCTTTCCCAAATTCATGGCCGAAAGAATAGGGTTGGTTGTTGCAACTCCCGAAAAAGAAAAGGATTTCATTGTACCATCAACCATATTAATTGATACAAAGTCATTCTTTTCATTATCGATGTAAAACATCATCTCCTTGCCTTCATCAATTTGTAGCTCGGATACATTAGAAAAACTTCGACCTCTAATAGGGAGAATAAAGTAGGTTTTAAGCGTTGTTCTGCTCAGCAGATCATACTTTATGAGCTTATACCGTTTGGGGGAATCCTTCTTTTGAGATGTTTTATCAAAAAGCATCCAGCTTTCGCCTTCTTTCCCTACGAGGGTGTAGATCAAGTTGGAAGAAAACAATGAATCGCGTAGCGATAATGGGAATACGGGCTGCAAAGGTTGTTTACTCTCTCCTGCCTTTAAAGAAAGCATAAAGTTTTTCGCATTTTTGCTGTAGTTTTTGAAGGTAAGAAGATAGCCGTTATTTGTGTAAACAAAATCGTCGAATTCTGCATTGCCAATTGTTGTACATAAGGCGGGTAGGGGTGCTTCTTTATCTCTGCATCCAACCAGCAAAACTCCAATTGCAAGTAAAATATTAATTTTCATTATCCAACAGAAAATAGGAACATCAAGAAAAAGGCCTAATGTAACTATACATTAGGCCTTTAAATATAGGTAACTTTGGTTTAGTTCAAAGAGGTTGTTACGTTCTTTTCCGAAAGGCTTACAAACTCATCAAGGTTTTGGCCTATTAGCATAACCTTGTAAACCTTATCATCTTCATCAGCAATAGGGATGAAGGTTTCGTAAAGAATTGCTGATGTATTAACTCCCGTAAGCTCCGATTTAACTTTGGCAGGAATTCCTCTCTTTATGCTATTCCAGAATTCGTTGAAATGCTTATTTGCATAGCTGTCTATTTCGCGAATGTTCAAGCCTATAAGGTTTTCACGTCGCATTCCTAACAGATTTAGAATGGAATCGTTTGCTACAATTACGTACCCTTCTATATCGTACTCTATAATGTAGCTTGCGGTTCCTAGCGATTCGAGCAGATTCTCAATTTCTTTTGATTTTCTGGCCGCCTCTTCTTGAGTTGCAAGCAGCTCTTCCATGTTTTGGCGCATTTCCTCTTCCTGAGCCGAAAGCTCTTCGGCTTGGAACTTCGAAGCTTCTAGGAGCTGTTGCGTTTTAATGTTGATACGTGTAGTAGAAATAGTCGATGCTATGGTAACTCCAATTTTCTCTACAAAATCAATAACGTGCTTTTCGAATACCTCAAATGAGGCCAACTCTAATACTCCATATACTTCATCGTTGAGCTTTAGAGGTACTATTAGGATACAAGATGGCCTATCTTCTCCCAATCCGGAACCTATGGTAAGGTACGATTTAGGAACATCAGTTATAAATATTGTCTCATTTTCCTGAACGCATCGTCCCACAAGCCCCTCTCCAATTAATAGGCGTCTTTCTTCATACTTGCGTCTGTCATATGCGTAGCATGCCATGAGGTCTATGGTACGCTCGCCATTCTCATGATCATTAATCAAGAATAATCCCCCAACATCGGCCTTAATGTACTCGATTAAATTGCTGATTATATGGTAAGAGAAATCCTCAAGGTTAGTTTCTTGGTGTCTGAGCAACTCTCCAAAAAGGGCAACGCCATGAGTGGCCCAGCTTATTTTTTCATCTTCTACTTTTCTTATTGCCTCCAGCCTTTTTGCTTCATCAAGGTTTTGTTTCATATTGAGGAGAGAGATGCCCAATACGTCGTTTTCGTTTCTTGGCTTAAAGTCGATATTTGTATTGCCTTTCCCCACTTCAGTTGTAAACTCTACGGTTCGCATCATGCTATCAATAAGCTCGTTTGTAGAAATTGCAATATCGTGAAGCTCATCATTCGTATCAACTTTTATCTTGCTCGATTCGTCAATTTTACCTTCTGCAAGATTCTTTAGCGCTCTATTTACTCGGTAAAGAGGTTTCGTGATTTTGAAGGAGATATACCAAATAACACCCATGATTACCAGCATAGAAATGATGGCTAATAGCCAGAGCTTATCGGTTGTGTTGTCTGCGCTTCCTAGCAGCTCGCGCGAGGGTACTGCAAATCCAAATGCCCAGCTGGTTTTTGCTGATTTATAGTTCACAGGTAGAACAGCATAGTGGTATGGTTCTCCAATCTTTACCTCAAAGCCAAAAGGCTTATTTTGAGCAATTTTTTCAGTTAAGAGCGCTTCAGATGCTTCGTTGTAAACGTCTTGAAGCTTCTTTCCTCTAAGTTTAGAGTCGTTGGCGGCAATTACAGATCCATTGGACGAAAGTACAAACGATCGTGCTCCTTTAATAGGCCTTATGCTATCTACCATAG
Source organism: Acetobacteroides hydrogenigenes (assembly GCF_004340205.1). NCBI lineage: Bacteria > Pseudomonadati > Bacteroidota > Bacteroidia > Bacteroidales > Rikenellaceae > Acetobacteroides > Acetobacteroides hydrogenigenes. The sequence goes on along the minus strand of NZ_SLWB01000018.1, from coordinate 14,858 downwards.
TTTGGAAGGCCTCCAATGAGATGTCGAAACCTACAATTCCTAGAAAACGAGATCCTTCAAGTAATGGGGTTCCAATGCTTGTTTCAAGTATACTATCCTTCTTGTTGTAGCTAAACCAGTAGGGATCAGAAAGAAGATCAGCCTTTTTTACCTTACAGTTATAGTATAACGATGTTTTGTTGTCACCATCCAGTTCTACAGTGTCCTGCATGTACTTTAAAACGCCATTTTCTCTAAAGTAGGTAAATCGAACTCGTCCGTAATCCTTTGTGTATGACGAACTCATATTTCGTAACTCTACAGATGCCCAAACCGATGTTAGGTTAGGATTTGCATCTGCTACAGAATTAAGAATTGTCTTTATGGCATTGGGTCTTTCCCCTTCTGGATTAGTAAGTTGCATACCTATCTGTTTTGCCAGATTAGAGGTTTCCAACAGTTTTGAGTTGATCTCATTTTGCATCTTCAAGGAGTAATCCTTACCAACACGAAGTGCAATTTCCTCAGCATATCTGCTTTTAAGCGTGTTAAGCCCTTTGATTTGCTCATAAATGCTTATAGAGTAAGCCAAAAACACAACAGCCAAAATGCCTAGAATGAGCTTCCAGCGGATATTCAGTCTTATTTTCATTACAAAATGAATTACTTTAGAAAAAGGACGCTTTTGCTGAAACAAAAATATCAACATTCTTTTATTATCCGTGGCTCTCCTAACATTTTTTCGTGAAGAGATATTTTTTGTACATTTGCTCACAGTCATAAACCTAATTAATTTCAATTTCAATGAATTTATTAGCAGGGAAAGTAGCCATCATTACAGGGGCAGCACGAGGTATTGGTAAAGCAATTGCGCTACGTTTTGCAGCCGAAGGTTGCAATGTCGCTTTTACTGACCTTGAGTATAACGAAGCTGCTCAGGCTACAGAAAAAGAGATCGCCGCATTGGGTGTTAAGGTTAAAGGATACGCATCAAATGCTGCCAACTTTGAAGACACCCACCGTGTTGTAGATGAGATTGTAAAAGATTTTGGACGCGTAGATATTTTGGTAAACAATGCTGGTATTACCAAAGACGGTGCACTAAAACGTATGACCGAAGCCCAATGGGATGCTGTTATTGCAGTAAACCTAAAATCGGTATTTAACTTTACCAAAGCTGTTCAGCCAGTTATGTGGAAACAGGGCAATGGTAGCGTTATAAATATGAGTTCGGTAGTAGGCGTTTCTGGAAATGCAAACCAATGTAACTACGCTGCATCAAAGGCTGGTATTATAGGTTTTACCCAATCAGCAGCAAAGGAAATGGGTATGCGTAATATTCGTCATAATGCAATTGCTCCAGGTTTTATCATGACAGAGATGACCGATCAACTTCCTGATGATGTAAAAGCAGAGTGGGCTTCAAAGATTCCACTTCGTCGTGGAGGTACTCCTGAAGATGTTGCTAACGCGTGCGTTTTCTTTGCATCCGATCTTTCATCGTATGTTACAGGTCAGGTTCTGACCGTATGTGGAGGTATGAATATTTAGTAGAATTTTATCTGTTCATTTTTTTGCCACTCCTTGGATAGGGGTGGCTTTTTTCTGCTATATTAGGGGCACCAATTCTACTATAAAAATCGCTATGCGAAAAATTATTGCTTATTTGTTTTTGATATTTACAGCATCCTCATGTGCTGTAACAACCAAAACTGTAAATGTTGATGTTCTTATACCAAGTGCCGAGCGGATATCGCTGAAGGATGACGAGCGTATTGTACTTGTTGCCAACTATCGTTTAAAAAGCAGGCTGGTAAACAAGCAAAAGTCAGCATTTGTAGATGATTCTCTTCAGGTTGTTAATACCATAGAAAATTTTAAGGCGTATTTTCAATCGTTAGGGACATTCTCGCAGAGTTACGTGCGGGTTAACTATCACCCAATCTCAGAAAGTGATCCAGAACTCCTCACCTCAGAAGAAATAAAAAGTTTTTCGCAGTTGGAAAAGCCTAAGTATATCGTAGTACTTTCTCTATTACGAACTCTTATTGAAAGAGAAACTCCTACTTCCTATAAAGTAGTTTATGCGTCGTTGTGGCATGTCTACAATGCTAAAGAGGGGGTGTTAGAGAGAGAACTACTCGATAAAGATTCCTTATATTACGACCAATATGAAAAAGTTTCACGATCGGAACTTGACTCTATAATATCTAATGATGTTTCATATCGAGTTGCCCAAAAGATTGGTTTTTCCATACTACCATTTTGGCAAGAGCAGTACAGATATTATCTTACCGTTCCAGATTTAAAGTTTCAGAAAGTTAGCCAATTAGTGCAAGATTTTAAGTGGAAAGAAGTTATATCGTTAATGCAAACTTTCTTGACATCTCCCGAAAAAAATGACGTGTATGCGGCAACTTTTAATATCGCGCTTGCCTGTGAAATGATGGGTAATATTGATCTTGCCAAGAAGTGGCTGGAAAAATGTCAAAAGATAAAGAATTCCTATGTAGTGCAGCAATATTGGACTGCCTTAATAAAACGAGAAATGCAGGAAAAGGGTGCATCCGTAGAAAATGGCACATTGGAAGACCAACAACAGGAATAATTACTACCTTTGCATAAGTGAAAACAAGCCTCTTTAGCTCAGTCGGTAGAGCGGCGCATTCGTAATGCGTAGGTCGCCGGTTCAAGTCCGGTGAGAGGCTCTTATAGAATACCATTTCGTTTGAGATGGTATTTTTTATTTTCAACAGAATACAAAACGCGATTTTTGATCGTAGTGGTATGATTTATACCTTCTCTTAATAGTATCAGATATAAGTGATAGAGCGTTAAAAATATGGTTATAAAAGTTAATTGTCTATAATGCCTACTGTAAGTAGCTTCAAGAGGACATTAATAAAAAATACCCTACTTACAAACTTTATATTGGAACGGTTGAAGGAGAACCGGGCATTGCCGATATCGTAGCATCGCTAAAATCGCAAACTATTGCGAATAAAAAAGTAATCATTGCCCCTCTTACGTCAATTGCTGGCGATTATGCTAATAACGATATGGCTAGCGAAGAATCTGATAGATGGAAATCAGTACTCGAAAAGGCGGACTATACCGTTGAACCCAAACTTGTTGGAATTGAAGTCTACAAGGAAATCGTAAACGTTTGGGTAGAGCATAAGAGTCAAGCAAAGTAACCAATACTTCGCTTTTTAAGCGGAATAAATCAATTGATATTAGAAAATCCTAGAGTACAATTTCCCGGAAACCCTCGAATTTTCTTTGGTTGCTTAATATTTTACCCTAATTTTACACCCGAATAAGGTGACTGGTTGGGAATCCTTCTCAGCCAGTAAAAGGGAATCCGGTGTGAATCCGGAACAGTACCCGCTACTGTATGCCAATAGCTGCGTTGCAGCTGGTATTGCAAGTCTACGCCACTGCCTTCGAAAGAGGGTGGGAAGGCCGCAATACTAGGTAAGTCAGGAGACCTGCCTCATTCAACAAACACATGTATTGCTTCCGGGTAAGAAGTAGCTGTTGAATATGAACCTAGGCGTATTCTTCACTTTTATTTTCCTGCATTTAGCAAAGGGCATGTTGTATTAATTTTAATTTTTAATACAATGATGATTACGAGGTTAAAGTTGCTTATGGGTTGGCTTATATGCCTTCCGCTGTTGCTCCACACCACCACGTTGGCGGCAGCCGGTAGCGAGGCCGAACCCAAAAGGGCAATTCTGCTGGTGGCTTTTGGTACATCCTTATCCGACTCTAAAGGAGCCATCGACAGGGTAGGCGAGAAGGTGGCTAAGGCATTTCCGAACACCGAGATTCGCTGGGCCTACACATCTAAAATTATTCGAAAGATTTTAAGGAAGCGTGGCGAGGAGATTCTTTCGCCAGCAGAGGCGCTAGCTAAGCTGGGCGAAGATGGTTACAGCAACGTTTACGTGCAGTCGCTGCATATAATTCCAGGCGACGAGTACGACGATTTGGTGCAAACGGCCAACGCCTTTACCAAGATGCCTAAGGGGATTAGGCAGGTAACGGTGGGTACTCCGCTGCTATGGAGCGATTCCGATATGAGCGAGGTGGCATCGGCCCTGATAGCCAATGTTCCTGCCGAGCGAAAGGGAAAGGAGGCGGTTGTATTTATGGGGCATGGCTCTAAGCACACCTCCAACGTCTACTATCCAGCCATGCAGTACTACTTTGCCAAGGTCGATGCCAACACCTACATAGGAACGGTAGAGGGTACGCCCACGCTCGACGATGTGGTGGCCTCCCTTAAAGCTAAAGGCGTAAAGAAGGTATGGCTAATGCCCTTTATGCTGGTTGCTGGCGATCATGCGGTAAACGACATGGCTGGTAGCGAACCTACCAGCTGGAAGTCGCTGCTTACCAAGGAGGGATTTACCGTAGAGGTTGTCCTAAAGGGGATGGGCGAGCTAGATGCCATAGGTAGCATTTGGGTGAAGCATCTTCAGCAGATAGCAGGAGGGAAGTAGAGAGCTTCCCGAGATATAATGACGCACATATCAGGTATCACGAAAATTTGGGAATAAACCGCTAAGTGTTTTAGAGCGCTTTTTCGCGCTACGTATATCGTGATACTTGGTGCCATCAGTTAACAAACCAACCAAAAAAAGAGAATGAATAAGATATTGGCAACGCTGTTAGCGCTGATGCTAGCAGTAGCTGCAGGCGCACAGTCGTACACCATTAAGGGAACCGTAACTGAGAAGTCTAACGGAAAGCTAATTGTTGGCGCCAACGTAATGGTAAAGGGACTAACAGTTGGTGCGGCCACCAACGTCAACGGAGAGTTTACTATTAAGGTACCTAAGGCGGGTGATTATACGCTGGTGGCAACCTATACGGGCATGCAGCGTCTGGCTCAGCGCGTAAGCGTTCGTGGCGATGTGTCGGACCTAGCCTTTAGGATGGAGGAGTCGGTTGGCGCTATAGACGAGGTGGTGGTTACCGGAACAGGAACGCACCACAGCCTAAAGACAGCACCCGTACAAACCGAGGTTTTCTCGAATAAGACCATTGCCAAGCTGGCTCCCCGCTCGTTCGAGGAGATGGCCACCTCCATTAGCCCCTCATTTGATTTTACGCCTGGTACCATGGGCTCGTTTCTACGTGTCAATGGCTTGGGTAACGATTTTGTTGTGCTTATGGTAAACGGCAAGCGCGTGTATGGCGATGTAGGCGGACAAACCGATCTAAACAGAATCTCGCCCGATAATATCGAGCGCGTAGAGGTAGTTAAGGGTGCCTCGTCGGCCCTATATGGTTCTGATGCCATTGGTGCAGTTATCAACGTTATTACCAAAAAGAGTAAGAGTACCGTTAGCTTCGACAATACTACCCGCTTTGGAGCGTATGGCGATTTTCAGCAGGCCAACACGCTCGATTTGAATATTGGTAAGCTGTCGTCGAATACCCAGTTTGCCCATAAGCAGATTGATGGCTACCAGCTAAGCCCTTTTGAAATTGATGCTAAGAGTAAGGCTTTAAGTTTGACGGAAGCCAAGGCGGTAAACCGCTTTTATGACAATACGGTTAGCCAGCGCCTATCCTACGGCATAACCTCTAACCTCGATGTTTATGCACAAGGCTCTTGGTACGAAAAGGACTATTTTCGTCCAAAGTCGGTGGCTGATTTTGGTTTCTACTATAAGGATGTAAGCAGTGCTGCTGGCGTTAAGTATAAAATAAACGGTAAAAGCACCATCACCTTCGATGCGGCTACCGATAACTTCTGGTACTACTACCACTACAATAAGGATGTGGTAGATAGCAAAACAAAGAAGCTACTCTTCTCGGATGGACAAAAGACGCTAAACACCAAGCAGGTGCGCAATAAGTACAATCTAAAGAGCGTAACGGCTATTGGCGATAAAAATCTGCTTACAGCAGGGCTTGATTATGTTAATGAAAACATCGACTCTCCGGCACGCTTTAAGGGCGGCAGCGCCGATGCCTACACTGCCGGTGTTTATCTGCAGGACGAGTATACACCTATAAAGAGCTTAAGCATTGTTGCTGGTGCTCGCTTTGTAGATCATAAAGCTTTTGGTAGCCGACTTACCCCCAAGATTTCGGCGTTATACTCCTTAGGCGATTTCAACTTACGTGCATCGTATGGTAGCGGGTTTAAGGCGCCAACTCTTAAGGAACTCTACTTCGAGTACTTTAAGACAGGAACCTTATACTTAGGGAACGAAAATCTTAAACCTCAATCGTCCGATTTCTACTCTGCATCTGTAGAGTATAATAAAAAGGGCGTATCGCTTTCGGTTACTGGCTACCGTAACGACTTAAGAAATCTAATCGATTATGGTCCCGAACAGGTGCCTACACCCGAGCAGGCTGCTCAAGGTGCGAAGAAGGTAAAAGTGCACCAGAACATTTCGGAGGCACGTTCTCAGGGGGTGGACTTTTTGGCAAATGCCTACGTGGGCTATGGCTTTACCGTGGGTGGCGGCTACTCGTTGGTAGAGGCTAAGAACTTAACCTCCAATACAACACTTGAAGGGGCGGCTAAGCATTACGGAACGGTAATGGCCAGCTACCGATACTCATACAAGAGGTATGTGCTAAACGCTTCGATTAATGGTCGTCTGCAGGACGAAAAGTTCTACGCTAAGGGTAATGCTCGTGGATACAACATCTGGAAGTTTACCACAACTCATACCTTTAAAGTTTGCGCAGGTGTAACCATCGATGCTATTGCTGGTATCGATAATATTTTCGACTACGTGGACGATGCTCCGTACGGGATGCCTTACGGAACGCTATCGCCGGGGCGTACCGTATTTGGTGGACTGAATTTTAAGATTTCAAAGTAGCTTATACTGGAGGGGTAGGTAGCCGATGTTGGTTAGCCTATCCCTTTTACAGCATATTGGTATGGTAAAACTTTTTGTAAAGATTCATAAGGTTCTGGGAATGCTGCTTAGCATTCTATTCTGTGTTTGGTTTCTGTCTGGGATGGTGCTGGTTTTCGTCGGATTTCCGCACTATAGCCAGACAGAAGCTTTTAGATCTCTGGCAGCGGTTGATTCCTCTGCTGCCCGTTCGCTTCTCTTCCCTGCCGAGCTGGGTAAGGGTACCATTACCTTGGAGATGCAGGAGGGGAGGGCGGTTTACCGTGTTGGTAAGATGGCTCGCACGGCCAAAACGTACTATGCCGATAGCCTTACCAAGGTGGCTAAACCTACCCGAAAGGATTGCATTGCTGCAGCTCAGCGGGTGGTTTCGGCCGATACGGCTAGGGTTACCGAAATATCAACGCTTGATATCTGGCTTCCTTGGGAGCAGTACCAGTCATCATTGCCCATATATAAGGTTTACTTTGCCGATAAGGATAGGTCGGTGGTGTATGTAGCAGCTAAGAGCGGCACCATTGTGCAGCTAACCACGCGCAGCGAACGCTTTTGGGCGCTGGTTGGTGCCATTCCTCACTACATAATTTTTAAATACCTCTCCATCAACCATCCGTTCTGGAACTCGTTGCTGCTTGCCCTACTGGTGCTGGGTGCGGTGATGTGCCTCTGCGGTGTGGTTGTGGGGATTATACGAATGAGGCGGGGAAGCCGAGGCTTTTCTTCGCCATATACAAAGGCTTGGATACGATGGCACCATGTGGTGGGCTTCTACTTCGGCATCTTCACCCTAACCTTCTGCCTTAGCGCCTACATCTCGGTGGCGGGAGTCCCCAGCTGGATTGCCAAAAGCGACGAGTCGGTGGATTACCAGAAGGAGTGGAACCAGCCCAAGGTGAAGCGCGATGCTTACAGGCAGAGCTTCCCTGCGCTACAGGGGCTGCTGGCCTCTCGGGGTGATGTAAAGCGGGTGGTATTTGCCTCCTCGTTGGGCAAACCGTGCTACCAGCTCTTTAGCAAGGGCACCTACGAGCCAGAGGTTTTCCTAATCAAGGGCGACTCTGTTGCACCTTTAGAAGGATATAAGGTTGCCGATGTGGTAGGCTATGCGAAAAAGGTGTTTGGCTACGTGCCTCAGAGGCGCGAGCTGCTTCAGAAGTTCGACAACTACTACCAGCTTACCCGAATGGGGGCCCGACCGTTGCCCGTGCTGAAGATGGAGCTGACGGATGCCAACCGCTCGTGGGTGTATGTATCCACCCAAACTGGCGAGCTGGTCACGGTGTACGATGCCTCGCGCCGAGCCGAACGTTGGCTCTACAGGGCGCTGCACACATTTAATATACAGTGGCTAAAGGAGCACGAGTGGCTGCGTAAGACGCTGCTGCTGCTGGTTTGCCTATCCGGACTGGTGGTTAGCGTGAGCGGTGCTGTGCTTACTAGTAAGTGGGTAAAAAGAAAAGTAGAAAGATATATGTAATGGGTGGCCGTGGCTTGCTGGTAGCAGGTTGCGGCTTATCCTGTTTAAAATAGTTGAGCTATGAATACTAAACGAGCAGTCCGATTGCGGTATATCCTAATGGAGATGGCGGTGCTAATGCTACTTCCTTGGGTGGAGTCGTGTGTTGGCGAGGTTAACACGGCCAAGCGCATTGCCGATGAGTTTGGCGGTAAGCTACAACCTATGAGGTATGCCAAGGGCTTTAAGGTTTACGAGAAGAAGGGGGTAAAGCGTATCCTTATCCTCAACCCGATTGATTCGACCGAGGTGCTGGGTGATATTATTGTGGAGCCTAGAAGCAAAAGGGGCGTAGCGCAATATCCCAACTCCATAAAGGTGCCGCTCGAGCGTACCATCTGCCTATCATCAACCCAAATAGCCTACTTTACCGAGCTTAATGCCATTGGTAGTTTGGTGGGTATTAACAGCAGCGACTATCTTTTTAATAAGGACATTAAGGCACGAATTGCCGATGGTAAGATCTTGAGGCTGGGCAAGGAGGGTAACTTCGATGTGGAGAAGATTGCTGGACTAAATCCCGATGTGGTTTTTGTGTCGCCCATAAAGGCTGGCGGCTACGAGGCTATTGTAGGACTGGGGCTGCATCTTGTTCCCATTACCGCCTACGACGAGACAACGCCGTTGGCACGTGCCGAGTGGATTAAGCTGATTGCCATATTTACGGGACAGGAGGCTGAGGCCAACCGTATTTTTGCCCATGCCGAAAAGGAGTATTTAAGGCTAAAGGCGTTGGCGGCTAACGTAAAGAGTAGGCCAACCGTTTTTTCGGGGAAGATGAAGGGCGACAGCTGGTATGTGCCCGGTGGCGAGAGCTTCTACGCCATCTACTTTAAGGATGCCGGTGCCGATTATATAATAAAGGATAAGAATAAGGGCGGCTCTACAGTCGACTTTGAAACCATTTACCAGAAGGCCGCTCACTGCGACTTTTGGAGGTTACGCACCAGCAGTCCAGCTGGGTTTAATAGCGCCTCGCTATTGGCCGAGGATGCCCGCTACGGCTACTTCGATGCCTTTAAGAACCGTAAGGTAATGCTGATAAACCTTCGCGAAACACCTTACGACGAGATAAACCCTGTTCGTCCGCATCAGATGCTGGCCGACTACATCTCCTTTTTCCACCCCGAGCTGCTACCCAAGTATAGGCGCGTATTTTACGATACGCTTACCTACAGCAACGAGGTGGTGGCACCTAAGGAAAGGAGGAAACGGTAGTGGAGGAGGTACGCGTATCGGGTAAGCGATGGGTGTTGGTGGCTCTTCTGGGGCTGGCCGCCTCGTTGGTGCTTTTTGGTTTAAACCTAGCATTGGGATCGGTGTATATTCCATTCAGAAACGTGGTCGAAGTTTTCACAGGTGGTGCTTCATCCAACCCAGTTTGGGAGAATATCCTGCTACGTACGCGCCTGCCTCAGGCTATTACCGCTGCGGCAGCGGGCATGGGGCTGGGTATTGCAGGGCTGATGATGCAGACCCTTTTCCGCAATCCGCTGGCTGGTCCATCGGTGCTGGGGATATCCTCAGGGGCGAGCTTAGGGGTTGCCGTGGTGGTTATGGCTACGGGGCAGCTGCTCAACATCTCGCTAAGCATGCTAGGCTTTTGGGGCGATTTCACCATCATCCTATCGTCGTTGGCGGGCTCCCTGGCGGTGCTGCTGGTAATCCTGTCAATCTCTAAACGGATTGGCGGCACGCTGGGGGTGCTAATCTTGGGGGTGATGTTTGGCTATCTGGCCAACTCGATGGTGGGCATCCTTAAGTATTTTAGCCGCGAGGCCGATGTGCACAGCTACGTGATTTGGGGGTTAGGCAGCTTTAGCCGCCTATCGCTTGGCAAGTCGATGATGTTTGCCGCCATTACCGTGCTCTTCTCGCTGGTTGCCTTTTTTCTGTCAAAGCAGCTTAACCTTATTTCGTTGGGCGACCGTTACGCCAGCAACCTAGGCGTAAGGGTAGGCCGAGCGCGGGTGCTGATAATTTTGGTGTCGGGTATACTCACGGCCATCGTAACAGCCTTTTGTGGACCGATTATATTTATAGGATTGGCCGTTCCCCATTTAGCAAAGTATCTGGTTCGGACATCCAACCATGTTTACCTGGTGGTATTTACGGCTCTGTTTGGAGTGGCCACCGCGCTGCTGTGTAACCTTATTGCCCGCATGCCCGGTTTCGAAACGGCTCTACCCGTAAACTCGGTTACCGCTTTTGTGGGTGCACCTGTTGTCATATCCGTTATACTACGTCGAAGAAAATCTAATGCCGATGGAGAGTAAGCATCATACTTCTAAACAAAAGATGGCGCCTATGTTGGACATCAGCGACCTTACCATAGGTTACTCCGGTGGTAAGGTGGTTGCTCCCAACCTAAACGCCACGCTCGAAAGGGGGAACTTGGTATGCCTCCTTGGTGCCAACGGTACGGGGAAGAGCACGCTCATCCGTACGCTGTGCGGCTTTCAGCCTGCGCTAAGCGGCAGCGTTACCATTGGCGGGCGCGAGGTGGCAACGCTTAACGCCCACGATTTGGCTAAGGAACTAAGCGTTGTGCTTACCGATAGGCTTTCGGTACCCAACGCAACGGTAGAGGAGCTGGTGGGCTACGGCCGCAGCCCCTACACCGGCTTTTTGGGTAGGATGTCGAAGGAGGATAGGGCAATGGTTGCTGAGGCTATGGAGTGCTGCCAGATTGCCCATAAGCGCAAGGAGCTGCTGAGCAACCTAAGCGACGGCGAGCGGCAAAAGGCCGTTATCGCTAAGGCTATGGCGCAGGATACGCCGCTGATTGTGCTCGACGAGCCAACGGCATTCCTCGACCTTCCTACACGCGTGGAGATAATGCAGCTGCTGAGAACGCTGGCCTCCAAGTCGCAGAAGTCTATCCTAATGTCGACCCACGATATGGAGCTGGCGCTACAGATGGCCGATAAGCTGTGGATACTGCACCGTAATGGTCCGCTGGATGTGGGCAGTCCCGAAGACCTGTTGCTGTCGGGCGTCTTTAACAACCTCTTTGGACAAACCAACGTGCAGTTCGATGTGCGTACAGGCCTATTTAAGGTGGCCTACGAGTATCACGCTACGCTGCCTGTTGCGGGGCATGGCTTTCACTTTACCCTGCTGCGTAGAGCCTTTGCCCGCCGTGGGATAAAGCTCGAGCACTCGGCCAACCGCGACTCCTTTTGGCTACAGATAGCTACCCATGCCGAGAAGCCCTACACCCTTTTCTTCGAGGAGGTGCCCGTGTCGCACCATAAGTCGATAGACGAGCTGGTGGACAAGGTGGAGCAGTGCCAGGCAAAGCAGAAGGTAGAGGCAGTTGCAAGTGAACCTGGAAGAAGTTAAAGAAGTCAGAGAAGTCAGAGAAGTTGAACGGAAGTTTAGATGAAGTTAAACGGAGGTAAACGGAAGTTAGAAGAAGTTGAAGAAGTCAGAGAAGGCATCGCATATCGCACATCGCATATCTCATATCACACATCTAAATTCCTGTGCCCTCTGTGTCTCCGTGTCTCTGTGTTGAAAAAAGAAATAAAATAAACCCAATGAATACGCTATATCCAATAACAGGCGTCGGCCTTGGTCCTGGCGACCCCGACCTGATAACCGTAAAGGGGCTACGCATGCTCCAGCTGGCCGATGTAATATTCTACCCGGCAACCAGCATGGCCGATGGTAGGGCTAGCAGCTTTTCGCTACCTATCCTACAAAAGCTCGACATGGCGCATAAGGCCATTCCGCTAAGCCTTCCAATGGGGGCCGAGGATCGCGAGCGCAACTACCTTGAGGCCTACTCCATCATCCGAAAGGAGTACGAAAAGGGGCTTAAGGTGGTGGTGGTAAGCGAAGGCGATATCCTCTTCTACAGCACCTTTGGCTACATCCTAAAGCTCATACGGCAGGATAGGATACCCTTTTACCTTATCCCGGGGATGCCCGCCTTTGTGCACGGCGCATCGGAGATGGGGCTACCGCTGGTTGAGGGTAACGGACGCTTTTCGGTTATCGCCCTGCCCAGCTCCTTTACCGAGATAGAGCAGAAGCTAACAGGCAATGAGGCGCTGGTGGTGATGAAGCCAAAGGTGCTGGATGGCTGGTACAATTTCCTAAAGGGGATTGAGCGACCATTCTTCTATGCCGAATATCTGGGTACAGGTAAGCAGTTCGTAACCTCCTGTGCCGACGACCTGAAGGAACGAGCCATACCCTACTTCGCCGTGGTGATATTCCCGTATTTCGGCGATTAAGGAAGGTCTAGAATGGTATATATGCCAAGGCAAACTTGTCTGGTCTTACAGACTTGACAGATTTAGACAATCCGACCTCTCGGGTAGATATTTCACTAAGGGAAAAGTTCAATCGGAGTGCTCGGGTAGATGTTTTACCAAGGGAAAAGCTCAATCGGAGTGCTCGGGTAGATGTTTTACCAAGGGAAAAGCTCAATCGGAGTGCTCGGGTAGATGTTTCACCAAGGGAAAAGCTCAATCGGAGTGCTCGGGTAGATGTTTCACCAAGGGAAAAACTCAATCGGAGCCCTCGGGTAGATGTTTTACCAAGGGAAAAGCTCAATCCGACCTCTCAGGTAGATGTTTTGCTAAGGGAAAAGCAGCCCCAAAGCTCTCGGAACTATTATTCACTATTGTCAGTTGAAACCGACGGAGAAAGAGAAGAAAATAATTATGCTATGGCAAGTAAAATATATGTAGTTGGGATTGGTCCCGGCTCTAGCGAGCAAATCACGCCACAGGCGGTGGCGGCCATCGGTGCTTCCGATGTTATTGTGGGGTACAAGCTGTACCTAAAGCTGATATCCTCCCTAATAGGGGAGAAGGAGACCTGCGGCACGGGCATGAAAAAGGAGCGCGAGCGCGCCGTGGCAGCCTTCGATATGGCTAGGCTTGGGAAGACGGTTGCCGTGGTTAGCAGCGGCGACTCGGGCGTGTACGGCATGGCCTCGCTGATGTGGGAGATGAAGCTGCAGAACGCCGCCGACGATGTGGAGATTGAGGTGGTGCCCGGTATCAGCGCCATGTTTGCAGGCGCTGCCCTGCTGGGGGCGCCGCTTGGCCACGATTTCTGCTCCATCTCCCTAAGCGATCTGCTCACCCCTTGGCAAACCATCGAGCGCAGGATTGAGGCTGCCGCATCTGCCGACTTTGTGACGGCCGTTTACAACCCCTACAGCCACGACCGCTACTGGCAGCTCAGCCGCCTAAAGGAAATCTTCCTGCAGCATCGCTCGCCCGACACCCCCGTAGGGTTGGCCCACCATGTGGGTAGGGAGCATCAGAGTACCGAGGTGGTGCGCTTGGCCGACTTACGCGCCGACATGGCCGATATGTTCACGGTGGTGATTATTGGCAACAGCCAATCTAAATATAAGGATAACATTATTGTAACCCCTAGGGGCTACTATTCCGAGGAGCAAAAGTCGGAGGATAACGTTGGTAGGATGATTATGAACGAGAGCTTCAGAACGATTCTTTCGGAGCTGGATGCTACGGGCATGAGCCTAGAGCACCTGTGGGCATCGCTGCACTGCATCCATACCACGGCCGACTTCGGCGTTGCCAAGATGCTTTACCTCACCGATGGGGTTATCGCGTCGCTGCATAAAAAGTTTTTCTCGGGTAGGCCGCCTGTGGTGGTTACCGACGTGCGCATGGTAACAAGCGGTATCCGCAAGGCAATGGTCGATAAGCTGGGGATAGAGGTAAAGTGCTACCTCGACGATCCCCGCGTAGCGGTGATGGCCGCACAGGGCAACATCACCCGCACGCAGGCAGGGGTACAGCTGGCCGTGGAGGAGCATCCCGATGCGCTTTACGCCTTTGGTAACGCGCCTACAGCGCTTATCGAGCTCACCAAGCATATCCGGAGGGGCACCGCACAGCCCTGTGGCGTAGTGGCGGCACCCGTTGGCTTTGTCAACGTTAAGGAGTCGAAGTGGAGGTTGAAGTACGGCTGCAGCCAAATCCCTGCTATAATTGTAGAGGGACGAAAGGGCGGAAGCAACGTGGCGGCCACCATCATCAACGCCATCCTCTCGTGGGACGAGGCCGAGGCCATGCATCCCGGCGAGGGAGTGTAGTGGCAGAAGAGAATTCAGAAGAGACTACAGTAGTTAAACGGAGGTATGCGGAAGTTAGAAGAAGTTACAGGATAAGCACAGCGGTTATTAAACGCCAGTCCCCCTTGGATAAAGGGGCAGGGGGATGGACGCTGATGAGAAACTCAGAAGAGGAAGTTAAACGGAGATAGATGGAAGTTAGATAAGTCAAAGAAGTCAAAAGAATGGCTATCTCATATCTCATATCTCACATCTCATATCTCACATCTCATATCTCATATCTCACATCTAAATCCCTGTGCCCTCGTATGTTTGCATGCCCAAAAAAGAGAGGACCAATTGTACTCTGAGAGTTGTATTTTCGGAAGACGATTGGAGAAGGATAGAGAGCAACTGT